>CAJWKF010000035.1 GCA_913042265.1 uncultured Gammaproteobacteria bacterium | reverse complement strand
ACAATTGCAGGGTGAGATTAGGCCGATCCGACATAGTTCTGTGCAGAAACGGTAAGTTTGAGAGAATATCTCATGGTCAAAGACCCATTGGCTCAAGTGGTAGCCAGCAACATCAGTAGGGTCAGCGAAATCTAATTTAGGGCGCTACGCGTTGGATAAAGAAGACTAACTATTTAGTAATCACAGGGACCAACGGCTCCCTGTGTCACGTTTAGTTACAATAAAATTGGAGTTAGGGGTCATTTACTCTCAAATATGGAAATCCTAGTGCCTCACCCTTATTAAAGGCTATCAAAAGCCTCCAAAATTATAGGTTTATGCTTTAAAAGCTCTTCACGTTCCTTATCTGTTTTTGCCATCCACCATTCTCTTACGTATGAGGTATCATATTTTTCGACATAGCCCTGGTGTTTCTCAAAGGCGATATCCATAGGGTTTTCAGATGAGTCTCGGACATATTTATCAAAAAAACCAACAACGAAATCATTCATTATAGTCATCATCCGTGGGCCATCAATCTCACCCAACGTCATATTTTTTATGGGACCCTTTATGAAAAGGCTGAAATCTGACACGCCCCCATGTGTGACATCTTTAACACGTAGTCGGATAACATCATCACTTAAACCTGCTTCTTCATGGGTTTCATAAGACAGGTCATTAAAACCATAATCACTAAAATCTCTGCCTTCATCCTCCGTCATTTGTTTGAACATAATGGTCCAGTCGCTATGAAACATCATGGTAGGTTTACCCGCTGAGGCATTTATTAAACGGCCATCATGGTTACTGCCATCCATATTAATAAAGGCGGCGCAATTTGGATCATCCAAACAAACAGAGCCCGAAGTGGTGCCCCCAAAGGACATGCCACTATGACCGACATGGGTGTAATCACCTGCCTTCACGATATCCAAAAGGCGGTCTTCAACCTCGCCAGAGGACAATATTTCTTGGACAAATACCCGGTCCAAAGCCCATTCCGAAGTACTGGCAGTCGCTACCCTAATATTTTTCTCGACCCCAAAATTAAAGCCTTCAATGGTCGCCTTGCGCCTAATATCAAGAGTTTCACCTGTCATGCTATCGGTGGAGCCTTCCGGATACGCCTCCATCAGCTCTTCCATTAATTTTGGATATGTCGGGATGACATCACCATTGGGTAAAATAGTGTCAATAGAATCGAGACTATGTTGGACTGAATAAACCAAATACCCACGGCTTGCTAATTCCTCCATCAAAACGGTGTTTTGGCCTGCAAAACTCGTGTAGCCATGGCTAAAATACACAACGGGTAAGTTGGATGCGCCCTCAACTATTAGGGCCCCTTCATAGCTATTAGTTTTACCGTGAACCATATGATTAGAAAATGGCAACCCTCCCAAAGTGATAGCATTAAGAGATAAAGCCTCAGCTTTTGAAATATATGGCTTGAGCGAAAAACCCTCTGTCGTCTCAGCAGGGTACCAAACCCTTACCAACAACTTCCTTGGGTCCCCGTCCGGTGCACCTAACACACCTTTGCGGCTATCATCTGTTAAACCAAAATCTTGAGTGCCTACGCTGTATTGGCCCGTAGGTGCAGGTAAATCTGTAATAGGAAACCAATGAAAAGGGATATAAGTGACAACGCCCAAAGCGAGAAATAATAGTCCGCTAATCAGAGGTGTTTTTGTTAAGTGACGGTTGCCGCGTTTGTTGCGAACAATCATGGTGACAAGCATAATAATAGCCACCCCAACACCGACCCAAGCTTGCGGGCGCATATCAAAGATACTTATTGCACCCACTATTAAAGTAAAAATTGGGACAACCAAAAGTATTTTATCCCGGTTTTCTTGGGCGGGCCTAAACCAAATAGCACAAAAGACAGCAACGCTTAAAAGCAGTAAAACATCAGTGAACAACATAAAAAACTCCATTAGGCTTTGATTTAATTATTTAAGATTAATCTATTAATTAACCCTCTGTATCTTTCACCAGCTAGCAACTAACGCTGGTTTGTCTGTACCTACAATTTCATGTATTCCAATACAATGAGTCACACTTAAGCCAAAAGGGGTGCCAATATTCAGAGATAAATTGGCACAACTTAAGATGACACAAAGCATGAGCTGTCGAGCAGATTGTTGAGAAATAAAAATTGAAAGGCTTAACCCATTAAGTTTTATACATCAAAAATCAGTAAGCGGTGCACCATACTTTTCAAGGGTGTATTAAAGTTAAGATCGGTAACCTGGGCCATACAGCACTTTTCCAGGTTTCTTACCGGTATGTTTACCATTTTCAACAACGATTTCGCCATTCACCAACACATAGTTAATGCCTGTTGGTGTTTTCATTGGTTCATCCCAAGTGGAGCCATCTTGAATAGTGTCATAATCAAAAATAACCACATCAGCCCAGCTACCGATTGATATAGCACCACGGTTCTTTAATTTCATGCGCTGTGCGGGTAACCAGGTCATCTTTCTAACGGCATCTTCAAGGGTCAACACACCGTCATCACGAACATATTTAGCGATAATACGAGGAAAGGTTCCGTAAGATCGGGGGTGTGGTAGCCCAAGAGAGTCCATTTCACCTAACACCTCAGAAGCGCCAGCATCGCTGCCTATAGAAACCCAGGGCTGTTGCATGAAGGTTTTTACATCGTCTTCAGCCATCATGAAATATAGAGCCATTGCTCTGTTCGGCGCTGCTTCTAACATAATATCCCACGCGGCGTCGGCAGGTTCACGACCAAGCGCTTTACCAATTTCAATGAAATTTTCACCATGATAAGCGGCATATTTTTCGTTATGGGCATTAACAAGTACAATATTTTCCCAACTACCTGAACTGGCCAACATGCGTGAAGATAACGGATTTACAATATCTTTTTTCATACGAGCGCGTTGTTCGACATCATTTAATTTTTTAATGGCCGCCTCTACTCCTTCGGCTAGCACCCACGTAGGTACTGTTGCATCTATACCTGTGCCACCAGCAACATAAGGATATTGATCTGCACCAACATTAACACCACGTTCTCGAGCCGCATTAATCAAGGCTATCGCTTTATGCGCTCCAGTACCCCAATTGGGTGCATAAGCATTTTTCAAATGAAAAATTTCAACATCAATACCCGCTTCCTCGCCAACAGTGATCATTTCCTGAATAGCCTCAAGAAGTTTACGGCTTTCATCACGCATATGTGCCGCATATATGCCATTGTAAGGAGCAATAGCCTTACCTAACTCAATTAATTCATGGGTTGTCATAAAGGAAGCAGGAGGATAAAAAGCAGCACTGCTCATGCCAACCACACCCTCTTCCATGGCTTGTGCCATCAACGCCTGCATTTTAACGATATCTTCATCTGTCGCTTTAACATCGTTCATTCCAAGAACAGCCGCACGCGCTTGAAAAGCGTTATAGTAGGTACCAAAATTAAGGCTTATCCCTTGCTGCTCGAGCGTTTTGAAGTAATCTCGAATCTCACCCGCTGGCACGACTGTGCCACCTTCGCCTCCGATAGCTGAAGTTACGCCCATCAACAGCTTATTTTCTGCTAGACCATTTTTTAATAAAACACCGCCAGACTGATCCATCATGTCGATCCAACCTGGTGTCACATAACGGCCTGATGCATTAATTTCTCGAGTACCTTGGCCAATTACATCGCCAAGTTTTACAAACTTTCCATTTTTAATAGCAACATCCGCTTTAACAGCAGCCACCCCTGTGCCATCAATGACCATGCCATCACGAATCACCAAGTCATATTGAGGTACTTGTACATTAGAACCAACACAAGCTGATATGAAGCAAGAAAATAATAATATTAACAAAACACTATGTTTACTCATACGTTTGACCTTTTATAGTTGTCATACACGATTGACCGATAATATAGGCTTTCACTTTAGCTGGGATATTCTACTTCTGATGTCCCGTCCAACCTGGTCCACTAATAAAAGCACCAGGTCTTGCACTGAGGCTATTTTGATTTTGCCAAACGCGATTACCATTTACCCAGACTCCTTCAAAGCCTTCAGATAAACGACCAGGAAATTTAATCGAAGCGCGATCGGTTACTGTTGTTAAATCAAAGAGAACCAGATCGGATGCATAACCAACTTTTATTTCACCTCGACCCGTAATTCCAACATGTTGGGCACTGAGCGATGTCATTTTATGTATCATTTCTTCAATGGATAGCAGTTTCTGCTCACGAACATATTTTCGTATGGCACGAGGAAAAGCACCAAAACCTCTAGGGTGTCCTTGGCTAGATCCATCTGAGCAAATATTTGTATGTTTCCAGCCTATTAATTTTCCAATATCAGCTTCATCCATGCTCACACCTAGCACAGATTCTAAAGGTTCCTCTAAATTTGCAAGTTCTTCAGGGGATAACCCTTCATAGGCATCGCGAATAAGTTGAAGATATGTTTCTTCATTACTTTGTTTTCGTTCTATTGCTATCTCTGCAATCGTCTTACCAACTAAACTCGGATTTCGCCTATAATCTGCTAGGGTCATTCCATCAGCAGGGGCTAGTTTTTCTAGTACAAATCTAGCCGCATCAAGGTCATAAAAATCTCGTTCAGGTAATAGTACTGTTAAGGTTGACTGCCAGAAAGTATAGGGATAAATATCGGCCGTTACATCAATACCCTCTGCCCTTGCTTTTTCAAGAACAGAGATTACTCTGTCAGCGTGTCCCCAGAGATCGACGGATGCAAGTTTTATGTGAGAAACTTGCACAGGTAATTTTGCTTGACGACCTATCTCGATTAACTCCTCTAAAGCTTCATCAAAAGCTCTATCTTCACTTCGAATATGACTGATATATCGACCGTGATACTTTGATACAACTTTTGCCAATTCAATGACTTCTTCCTTAGATGAATAAATTCCTGGGTCATACTCTAAGCCTGTCGAAAGTCCGAGCGAGCCATTTTGCATATCTTCACGTAGCAATTTTTTCATACTAGTGATTTCATCTGCGCTAGCTTCGCGTTTATAGTCTTCTTTCATTACTTTAAAACGAATTGATCCGTGTCCAGTATAAGAAGCAACGTTTAACGAGGCGGGATTTTCCAAGAGGCCTTTATTTATTTCCTTCAGCGAAGCACGTGAAGAACCATCGTTACCTACCACTATTGTAGTTATTCCTTGAGAAATAGCAGCAGATACATCAGTAGCTAATTCGAGTCCACCATCATGATGGCTGTGAGTATCAATAAATCCTGGCGCTAAAACATATCCAGTGCCATTAATGAGCACTTCGTTCTTTGTCGCCTTGAGATCACCAATTGCGATAATAGCGTTTTTGTCAAACCGAACATCACCAATAAAACCGGCTTTACCGGAACCATCAACAATATAGGCATTTTCTATCAATTGCGTTGCAGCAGTTGACCATGATGACATTACTAGTATCAAAAATAAGCTCGTTATATAAAAAAGCCTAACAATGTTGCTTTTTAGCATTCCTAAAAAGCGACTATTTTTATTCGATAATCTACTAACTTGCATGTTTATACTCCGATTTAAATAATGTCATGGTAGATATCATTCCTAATAAATGATGTCTAATAAATTAACCCCACATCGCAACCTCAGGCAAACACACCAAACTGTTTTCATAAACTAAACCAGGAATACGATCCTTTTCTAATAATAGTGGCCCATCTAAATCGCAAAATTCAGCCATTGCGCCAATAATCATTGCTGGGGCCATAGCAAGCGATGTACCAGTCATACAACCGACCATTAATCGTAAACCTATCCTCTTTGCTTCGTCTGCAAGCAAAAGAGCTTCGGTCAGTCCACCGGTTTTATCGAGTTTTATATTAATAAATTCGTAGCGTTTGTTAACGTCTTGTAACGACTTTCTATCAAGGCATGATTCATCAGCACATAAAGGTACAGGTCCAGTATAGTGCTCCAACTCTTGATCTTTTCCGGCTGGCATTGGTTGCTCTATAAGTGCTACGCCTAGTTCGGCAAGAGGTGGGGCTAACTCATTTAATTGCTCAAATGTCCAAGCCTCATTAGCATCAACAATTAAGCAAGTATCGGGAGCCTGTTGTCGTACAGCTTTGACAAGTTGAATGCTGTTCTCTGCACCAAGCTTTAACTTTAAGAGTTTTCGGTGTTTGTGTTTGAGCGCCTTTGCAGCCATTTGTTCAGCCGACTCTAAACAAATTGTATAGGCTGTCACTAAAGGAGAATTTAGGTCAACCTCGGCAAGCTCCCAAGCTCGTTTACCTGATTGCTTGGCTTCTAGATCCCATAGAGCACAATCGATTGCATTTCTTGCAGGACCAGCTGGCAGTAGCGCATTCAACTCAGATCGTGTGATGCCATTTTCGATTTTAGAACGTAAATCTTCAATTATTGATTCAACAACATTCATGCAGCTAGGATCTGATTCGTGAGGTTCACATTCACCTCTTCCCACCTGTATGCCATCACTAATTTCTACCACCAGGACATAACTTTCATACATGGTTAATCGTGAAATCGTAAAGCTACCTTTTAATGACCAAGTTTCTTTCTTTATTACAAGAGATAACATGATTAAAGTCCTAAATTATCGACAATATTACTGACACCATTTCTCACAGGATCACAGCAAGGAAGTTGATATTTACTCTCTAAGTTTTCCAGATATTCTTGGGCTTCTTTATCTGACAACATTGATGTATTAACGCAAATACCGGCAAAGTAAACGTTTTTATTGGTAAGTCTAGCTATTGCTAAGTAACCGTCCATACATTCTGAAAACTCTACAATTGGATAATTTGGCGTGTCTTGAATACAGGTACGACTAGCATCATGGCATAGCACGAGTACATCTGGCTGAGTACCATGAATAAGACCAACGGTCACCGCTGCATAAGATGGGTGGAACAGAGAGCCCTGCCCTTCGACGATATCCCAATGTTCATCATCATTATCAGGGGATAAAGTTTCAACTGCACCTGATATAAAATCAGCCACAACAGCATCAATTGAAAAACCGCCGCCTGAAATAAAGACACCGGTTTGACCCGTTGCACGATAATCGGCATTTATATTTCGAGCCCGCATTTCTTTTTCAATGGCAAGAGCACTGTATTTTTTACCAACAGCACAGTCACTACCAACGGTTAACAATCGTTTGCCCGAACGCTTATCTCCGCTTGCTACAGAAAATTTTTCAGTGGGTTGTCGAACATCATATAACTGACAATTATATTGTTTTGCAATACAGCTAATTTTAGGATGATCATTCAGTCTTTCGTGAAGACCGGCAGCAATATTAAGTCCGCATTCAAGTGCTTTGAAGATAACAGGAAGCCAACTATCGTCTATACTGCCGCCATGGGGAGCAACTCCTATCACCAGTGTTTTTGCCCCCCGAGAAACAGCCGTTGCTAATTCTAGCTCTTCAAGACCAAGATCGATGGTCCCCTCTGGTAGTTTATGTTGACCAATACAAAGCTCTGAACGCCAGTGAGCTAAGCCCGCTCCTGTTTTAGCGTTACCAATGTGCGTTTCGGCACCCAAAAAAAGTAAATAAGGTGGTTGCATTTTAATCTCCTATTCTCAACAAGTAAGAAAATCTAAGATGTATCAGTTTTAATCCATGGATTACCGGCACCATCTAGCTAAAAAAAACCGGGCCATGCTTTAGCAGAGGCCCCGGGGAGGAATGACACCAAGAGTGCCATTCCGCTTTCTACAGTGCTTTTAAAACCCTTATGGGATCTGAATACCCAGCATATTCCAGTAGTAAAAGAACCATGACATATACACGGCTGCTAGGGTCACTAAGGTAAAGTGAATACAACGACCTAGACGCCAATAGGCATTTTGCCAGCATTTAACAGTGCACCAAACCATACCGATAGCTAGAAGCACGGCAATATTGGGCAGAATCATTGTCAGGTAAAGCGCAGACGGAATCTCAGAGCCAAGAGTTTCCCCATAAATAGACAACACACTAACCACAAGGATGAGGAAGATTAGATTTATACCACTAACACCCATCGACATTTTAACTGCAGTGCGCTCACCGCTAGACATGGTTTTAAATTCTTTGCGGCGATACATCCACCCCAGCCAAACTGTTAAAAACAACAGCAACGAAATACCCGGTAGTGTATTGGCAAAGAAGCTTGATTCAATTGCTGGCTGACGACTGGCCTCCATGAAAGGTAATCCATCAATACCAAAATCCCTAATATTTCCATTCTCATCTTCACCAAATACGATACGCATGGGGCCGTCAACTTGGCGGAATAAATTTTTATCAACCTCGACAAACTGACGTGGCTCGGTACCTACCAGCATCAAAGTATTCTCGCCTGTTGGCACAATGTCCAAACCACCGACAATACCACCGACTTTTTCTACGGTAGACTGGTTATGACGCCAAAATTTATAGGTACCAGCAAAGCGGCTAGCACGGTCGTTAAAGTCTTCAGGCGGTGTAATTTCCTCAAGCGCTTGCGGATAATATTGATCATAAAAGTTTTGTACAAATGGACTACGGCCTTCTGCTCCACCATCGCCCATATAGGATACAAAAATACCTAAGTTTTCAGCCTTATCGATCATCAGGTCACTATGAAACTGGAAGGTATCACCGCCATGACCAATCATGCGGTGACCGTTAAAGAAGTTCTCATAAAACCCTAGGTTCATGCCAGCAACACGATCGTCAGTCTTATAGGCAACACTGTGCATTAACTTTGCGGTGTCAGCTTGTAAAATTTGCACATCGCCCAAACGGCCATTGTTTAAATGCGCCATCATAAACTTAGCCATATCTG
>CAJWKF010000034.1 GCA_913042265.1 uncultured Gammaproteobacteria bacterium | reverse complement strand
TGCATCAGCCTGACTTGAGAGTTAATGTTTATGTTAAACACAACCAAGCAATAGTGAGTATTGACTTAGCTGGCGAAAGTTTGCATAAACGAGGTTATCGCTTAGCTTCAACAGTTGCACCGTTAAAAGAACATTTGGCTGCAGCTATTTTAATGACAGCAGATTGGAAACAGCTTTCGAAACAAGGTTGGGGCTTGTTAGATCCTATGTGTGGCTCTGGCACGTTCTTAATTGAAGCCGCAATGATAGCTGCTGATATTGCTCCAGGGAGTCATCGAAATTACTTTGGTTTTCTTTATTGGAAAAAACACGACAAGTCTGCATGGAAACAGCTTAAAGCAGAAGCAGAAAGACGTCGACACAGTGGATTAGCACGTCTACCAACTATCAGAGGTGGCGATACTGATGCTTTTGCCGTTAAAGCAGCACAAGACAATATTGCAGAAATAGGTTTAGCAGAGCGTATTATCGTAGAACAGCGTGATCTGCTTGGTTGGCCGTCGCAATCCAAACAATTACCTAATAGTGGATTAATCGTATGTAACCCTCCATACGGTGAAAGGATGGGTAATGTAGCTGAACTTCATCATCTTTATGAAAGCCTGGGTAATATTGCCAGTGAATCATTACCAGCTTGGCGAACAACTTTGATTACGGATAATGCTGATTTAGGTAAGTTCACGGGATTGACACTGTTTGATAAAGTACCTTTTGATAATGGTCCGATCCCATGCCAAGTAATGCACTACCGGGCAGTTAGAGCACTCTCAGCTCAGTCTCAAAAACAGGAGCCAGAGAGAGAAATAGAAACAGAAACAGCAAGAGCAACAGCAACTTCTGAGAAGAACTCAAACTATGTTTTGTCTGATCAAGGTGAGATGTTTGCTAATCGTTTTAAAAAAAACCTAAAGCATCTAGTAAAATGGGCTAAAAAAAATGGGCTTGATTGCTACCGAGTTTATGATGCTGATCTCCCTGATTATGCGGTTGCTGTTGATATTTATGGTGAATATATTCATGTACAAGAATATGCGCCACCCAAAGATATTGACCCAGACAAAGCATTACAGCGACTTAATGATGTAATGTACTTGATTCCCAATATCTTAAATATTCCCTCATCACAAGTTGTGTTAAAGCTCCGTCAGAAACAACGAGGTACACAGCAATACGAAGCTCAGGCTTCTCAAAAGCAAAGACTAAAAGTTAATGAATCTGGCTTGAATTTTTGGGTTAACTTAACAGATTACCTAGATACAGGTTTATTTCTAGATCATCGTATTACCAGACAAAAAATTGCTAGCCTCGCGGCAGGTGAGAACTTTCTTAACTTGTTTGGGTATACCGGTTCTGCAACTGTTTATGCTGCCATGGGAGGAGCTATTTCCACTACGACAGTGGATATGTCAAATACTTATTTATCATGGGCACAGGACAATCTAGCATTAAATGGTTTTAAAGGTGAGCAGCATCAGTTCATTCGAGCAAATTGTTTGGAATGGTTACAATCAGCACAAGAAGAAAAACATCGTTATGGCCTGATCTTTTTAGATCCACCGACTTTCTCGAACTCAAGTCGTATGGAGGGAGTCTTTGAGATACAGCGAGATCATGTCACGCTGATTAACTCGTCAGTTAAATTATTGAAAAAGGGCGGCCAGTTAGTTTTCTCAACTAACCGCCGTGATTTTAAAATGGATAAAGGTCTATTAGAATCACTTGTTATGCTAGATATTAGTCATGAAACCTTACCAATAGACTTTAAACGTAATACCAAGATTCATGCTTGCTGGATAATTAAAAAAAGGTAATTAAAACTTTTTTGCTAGCATAGATAATAAGGAGGCCTGAGCTGATATCAGGTCGCTCTGTTCAGGTTTTTCGACTCGATGATACCGTCCATTTTCTGACAATACCCATGCTTGATTATTGTCCATCAAGTAAGTGTTTAGATCTTCAATAAGGGTATTTTTAAGTTTTTTCTGTTCAATGGGGAATGCTGTTTCAACTCTTCGTAAGAGGTTACGTTTCATCAAGTCTGCGCTGGCAGCCCATACTTCTACATTGTCATTGTTAGCAAAATAAAAGACTCGGGTGTGCTCCAAGAAGCGACCGATAATGCTCCTCACTTGAATATTTTCGGAAATGCCTGGGATACCTGGCTTAAGAGAACAAATACCTCTTACAATAAGATCAACTTTGACACCAGCCATTGAGGCGCGATAAAAAGCTTGAATAATTTCAGGTTCAACAATAGCATTCACTTTGATAATGATATGAGCTTGATGGCCAGCTTGAGCATGTGCTATTTCTCTATCAATTTTAGTCAATAAACCATCATGCAGTGTAAAAGGTGCGTGCAAGAGTTTATGCATTTTTGGGATTTTACCTACACTGGTCAATTGTACAAAGAGGTTACTAACATCTTCACCTAGTTGTTTGTCATTACTCATAAGTCCGTAATCGGTATACAGTCGCGAAGTACTCGGGTGATAATTTCCTGTTCCTAAGTGGACATAATGACGCAATTTATTTTTTTCACGGCGAAGTATAAGTAACATTTTGGCATGTGTTTTATAGCCTACAACGCCATAAACAACATGGACCGCAGCTTGTTGTAATTTTGCAGCCAATGCAACATTGGCTTCTTCGTCAAACCTTGCTCGTAATTCGATAACGACAGTAACCTCCTTACCTGCACGGGCAGCAGCAACTAAGGCATCTACAATGGGTGATTTTGTGCCTGTGCGATATAAGGTTTGTTTGATCGCGAGAACAGAGGGATCAGATGACGCTTGTTTAAGTAAATCAACAACAGGTGAAAAAGATTGATATGGATGATGTAAAAGCACATCTTGTTTTCTAATTACAGTAAACATATCAGCACCACTGTCAAGTTCTGCCGGTCGGCCTTGTGTGAAAGGTTTGAATTTTAAGTCAGGCCTTTGGACTAAGGCATAAATCGCCTGAATACGACTCAAGTTAACAGGACCGTTGGTCAGATAGACATTATCTTTCTCCATGCCACATTGCTTACGCAAAAATTCAACCATTTCCAATGGGCAGTTATGAGCAATTTCAAGCCTGACTTCGTCACCATAATGGCGATGTGTTAATTCGTCTGAAATGGCAACTAGTAGGTCACTAGTTTCCTCAGTGTCGATGGCTAAATCACTATTTCGAGTAATCCGAAACTGATAAAACCCTTTGACTTTCATGCCATAGAATAAGTCATCAGCAAAAGCGTGAATAATAGAGGATAAAAAGACAAAATTATAACTACCACTAGGGCATATTTCCTCAGGCAGTGGGATCACTCGTGCTAGAGAACGAGGGGCTTGTATAATCGCCGAACTACGGTTTCGGCCAAAAGAATCCTTTCCGACTAAAGAGATTATAAAGTTTAAACTTTTATTAAGTATGCGAGGGAATGGGTGAGCAGAATCTAAGCCCATTGGACTTAAAATGGGGGATATTTCATCAAGGAAATAATTATAAAGCCAATCTCTCTGCTGGTCTGTCCAATCTAGGCGAGGCAAAATTTTGATGTCTGCTTTTGCTAATGCAGGAAGTAAGACTTCATTTAAAACATGATACTGCTCTTCTACTAACTCATGTGCTCTAACAGAAAGGTTTTTTAATGATTCGGAAGCAGGAACCTGATCTGCTTCAAGATACGGATCGCTGATTTCAACTTGTTGGATTAGCCCTGCCACGCGAACTTCAAAAAATTCATCTAAATTAGTACAGGAAATACAAAGGTAGTTCAGCCTCTCCAAGAGGGGAACAGATGGATCAAGTGCCTGCTGTAAAACCCTCCAATTAAACTCAAGAAGACTAAGATCCCTATTGAGATATAAATCTGGATTATGAAGGTCCAGTGAGGGTTTCTTTCTTTTTTCAGTTATCATAATCAGCTCGTATGAATCAATTGCATCTAAAACGAAAGGTAATTCTATCTTTGCGAGTATTCAGATTGTAAGGTTTTATAGCTTAGGTCAGAAAAATATTGTTAACTCTTAGTTAATATAAAGATATTTACCAATGATATTTATTAAAGTTTTCTGGATTTGCCCAATAGCGACTATTGAGCCAGTCTTTCTCAAATTGATAGTTTTCTATTTCATATGTATAGAGTGTATAGACGTCGACATGGCCCCGCTTTTTTAGCCCCAACGCTAAATAATCAGTTAACTCCCAGCCCTGCTCAGTACTTTTAAGATCATCAACAATGATTAGGATGTGGGGTGAATATTGGTTACGGAGTCTGCTTAACCATTGAACAGCCTGTATTTTTGGTAAATTTTCAACGATATCGCTGATAATTGCCACGTCCAAACTAGGTGGTAATGTATCAAATTGGCTGAGTGAAAACGGTTTCGTCAATGTCTCAGATCTGTTATCTTGCAAGCTTTGACATATCGTCTTAGCTGTTTCCCCGACAATAAGCTGCTTCTGGCCCTTAAATTGCTCGATAAAAGGTAATACAATTTTTGATAAATCTGATGATATCGTCATGACTGAACAGGATAAAACATCTATCCCATTCTGGAAACAGAAACGTCTAAGCCAAATGGATCATAAAGAGTGGGAAAGTCTGTGTGATGGCTGTGGTCGATGTTGTTTGCATAAGCTAGAGGATGCCGATAATGGTGATATTTACTACACTCGCGGGGCATGCGAGCTCTTAGATATCGACGCATGTCGTTGTTTAGATTATGACAACAGGCAAAAACAAGTGCCTAATTGTGTACAACTGAGTGTAAAAGAAGCGCAATATTTTGATTGGTTGCCTTCAACTTGCGCATATCGTTTGTTAGCAGAAGGTGAAGACTTGCCATTATGGCACCCCTTAATTACTGGAAATGCAGAGAGTGTGGTCAAGGCTGGAGTTTCAGTTAAAGATATTGCTAAACCTTTATCTGACATTACTGACTTAAGCGATGAAATTATTTTATTACGCGACGCCCTTAAAGTTGCTGTAGATGAAGCCTGAAGAAAGTAAAGTTTTTACAGCTAGCTTAGAGAAAGCAGCTTTGTCTTTATTGAAGTTAGAAGTCTTTCGTAAACCTGATGATTTAGCACGGAGGTTCGGACTTCCACTCCCTGTTGTTCGTTATTGGTGGCGTAATAGTGATCAAAAAAGAACACCCTATGAAGCCACTTCGCCCAGTCCCAAAGAAGCTAAAATTACTCGTCGAGCCACACAAGTTTTAGAGGGCTGGGAAAAAGTAAAACGTTATAGGCCTGAATGTGGAACTTCATTAAACAATGGAAAGCGCTGTAAAAACTCGGTTGCAATCCGGCCACCGGAGGGATGGGATAGGGGATGCTTAGCAGATCGTTGTCGGATGCATGGTGGTCTAGCACGTACTATCCGGCGCAAGAAAGTAATCGACACCGATGAATAAAATAAAAATTGCTGATTGAATTTCGGTATCATTGGGCCTTTCAATAGCCAATCACTTAACACTATGATGACTGATACTGACAAAACTACCATTTTTAATGCGGCCTTATGTGACTTTCTAGATGTTTCGCCGACACCATTTCACGCAGTAAGAGCTATGACTTCTAGACTTGAAGCCACTGACTTTAAACGCTTGGACGAAAGTGATAGTTGGCGTGCTTTAAAACCGGGTCGCTATTTTGTAACAAGGAATGATTCATCCTTGATAGCTTTTACATTACCCAAAGAAGACTTAGCTGAGACTGGCTTTAAAATGATGGGAGCTCATACTGACAGCCCTTGTTTGAAAGTGAAGCCGCAACCTGAAAAATTCACGCAAGGTTTCCTTCAACTTGGAGTTGAAGTCTATGGCGGGGCCTTGTTGAACCCTTGGTTTGACCGTGATCTTTCAATGGCTGGGCGGGTAAGTTACCTAGATAGCGAACAAGTCCTACAACATACCTTGGTGGACTTTAAAAAAGCTATTGCATCGATTCCTAGTTTAGCAATTCATCTAGATAGGGAAGCGAATAAAAATAAAACAATCAACCCGCAGAATCATCTACCACCGATTTTAATGCAGGCGCTTGAGACCTCGAAAATCGACTTCAGAGACCTACTACAAAAAGAGCTATTAAAACAAACACCAACATTAGATGTTGCTAGGGTACTTGATTACGAGATTAGCTTATACGACACTCAAAGAGCTGCGGTAATAGGATTTAATGATGATTTTATAAGTAGCGCACGATTAGATAATTTGTTGAGCTGTTTTGTCGGTTTAGAGTCAATAGTAAACAGTAGT
Source organism: uncultured Gammaproteobacteria bacterium (assembly GCA_913042265.1). Taxonomy (GTDB): domain Bacteria; phylum Pseudomonadota; class Gammaproteobacteria; order Nitrosococcales; family Methylophagaceae. The sequence goes on along the minus strand of CAJWKF010000034.1, from coordinate 3,030 downwards.
ACTGAACAAGCTAATTTATTAGTTTGCAGTGACCATGAAGAGGTAGGCAGCCAATCAACATCGGGAGCCCAAGGCTCTTTTCTAGAATCAGTCCTATTGCGCTTATGCAAGGATAATGAACATTATTTTAGAACCGTTGAACACTCACTGATGATTTCTGTTGATAATGCTCATGCTATTCATCCTAACTTCGCTGACAAACACGACGCTGAACATGGGCCCAAACTTAATCAGGGGCCTGTTATTAAGAGCAATGCCAATCAGCGCTATGCAACTAATAGCGAAACTAGCGCCACATTTCGGCTGTTATGCAGTCAGGTTAACGTTCAGGTACAGGACTTTGTAGTACGAAGTGATATGGCTTGTGGAAGCACAATTGGCCCAATCATAGCTGGGGGGATCGGTGTTCGAACACTTGATATCGGTTTACCCAGTTATGCAATGCATTCCATTCGAGAACTAGCAGGTAGCAAAGATGCCTATCAACTTAGCTTAGTAATGACACAATTTTATAATTATTCAATTTAATATTAAGGATTTATCATGGCAGAAACAGTAGATGAATTAACCGTAGAATATCTTGAAGGTGAAGAAATGACGGTTAAAGAATTAGATAAAGTCGTACTGACCAAAGGCGCTTGGGCGACCTTAATGTATAGGTATCAGGATCTTGACCGTAAAACTGGTGATTTTGGTCCAGAAAAATACACTATTCGCCGTTATCAAAAACGCAATGGTGAATATAGTCAGCGTTCAAAGTTTAATATTTCTAGTAAAGATCAGGCTAAGTCAATTATTGAAACGTTGTCTAAGTGGACGAGTGAATAAAAGTCTTCTCACTAATGCTATTGCATCAAGCTTAATAATGGCGGGAACGATAGTAGAAGGAGAATTAAAAAACATACTATTAACTACTGGGCAATTTGCACTTGCGGGTGGAGTGACCAATTGGTTGGCGATCCATATGCTTTTTGAAAAAGTCCCTGGTTTGTATGGGTCTGGGGTTATTAGTGCCCGTTTTGAAGAATTTAAGAGCGGACTTTACACTCTTGTCATGGAGGAGTTTTTTAATCAAGCGACTTTAGACCGTTTTTTTAGTGAGATCATGACGGAAAATGAGCAACACTTACTAGACTTTAGTGAGACTATTGACAAGACTGATCTAAGTCCAGCATTTGAGGGCTTAGTTGAGGCCATTATGGATTCATCTTTGGGACGTATGCTTTCAATGGTGGGTGGTGAAGCAGCTATCAGACCTCTTGAAGACCCTTTCACTCTTAAAATGAAAGTTGCATTGAAAGAAATAGCCCATAGCCCTTCATTTCAAAAGACAGTAAAGGCAAAATTAAGTGGGTCGACTGACAGCCAAACTGTTTTTGCTCATGTAGAACAGATAGTCATAGCAAGACTTGAAGAACTGACTCCTCAGATGGTGAAACAAATCATACAAACTATGATCCGCAAGCATTTAGGTTGGTTAGTCGTCTGGGGTGGAGTCTTTGGTGGCCTGATAGGATTGTTAACAAGCCAGCTTATATCATGATGATACTAATACTACTTTAGCTTATATATTTAAGTCACTGTAAAACATCTGTTTTATCTAGAAAAAAAACTCAGGGAAAGATGCTCCCTGCCTCTTTTAGATACTTTCCTTAAATCATCTATAAGGTAGGTTTTGTGACTTATTTAATAATGATTAAACTGCTGCTGCAACTGTTTTTTTTCGGACAATGGTAACAAAACCAATACTTTCACCTTATCACTAAATTTTTGCTCTATAAGCTGTCCGTTACATTTATTGAGCTGATATTCCAAACTTTGAAGTTCACTATATTTAATCTCCATTTCGAACTCTGTCATCTCAACCCAGGGATTTAATTGGACAGCGTTAATTGCTAACTTAGCTGCATTTCCATACGCACGAGTCAATCCACCTGTGCCAAGTTTGACTCCACCAAAATAGCGTATGACACCGACAACCACATTGATTATATTCTGGCCCTGAAGGGGAGAGAGTATCGGTCTACCTGCTGTACCTGAGGGCTCTCCGGCATCATGACAGCGCTCACTAATAAACCCATCCGGCAGACGAATGCGCCAAGAAAAAGCCAAATGATTAGCGTTAGGATGATTCTGGGCTAGTTTATTTAATTGTTGAAGTGCTTGTTTTTGGGAAGTACAAGGGTATATAGCGCCAATAAAACGTGATTTTTTTATTTCAAATTCAGCTGATTGATACTCTGTTGTTGTCTGCTGGCCATTTTCCATAATAAACATTTTATAACCTTGAGAAGAAATTTAATACTCTAATATTGGGTAAAAGGGCTATAGAACATGCTGTTTCTCGAGAGTGGAATAGTCTTTAGTTTTAAGTTTATGAAATCACAGCTAATAACTGAGTATTTTTACTTTTTTTCTTGCCCCTAAAGAAAAGGTCTCACTAAGTCATAACATCATGTAATATGATTTATGAAACAACATCTTTTTTAAAACAAATATTCGAAGGTACTATATGGAAAATATTTCTCAGTTATTGATTAACTTCTGGTGGTTGGGTTTGCTTTTACTTGGTTTTGTTTTGTTTTTATATTTAAAAAAATTGGCTAAAACTTTTGGTGGGGATGCAATCGAAATCAAGGCTGACCAAGTGGCCAAGCTTGTTGAAGAACACCAGGCAACCATGATTGATTTAGCTGAAAAAACAACCTTTGAAAAGGGCCATATTCCTGGTGCAGTGAATATGCCTGGGATAACTTTTATTGATGGTTCGGTTGGTGAGCTTGACGATAAAACAAAGCCTGTTATTTTAATTCCTATGAAAGGACTTATACCAATGCCCGTTATTGAATATTTAAACGACGCAGGTGTTGCAGAAGTTTATATATTCAAAGGTGGGCTCAAAGAATGGAAAGATTCTGGGCTGCCTTTATAAGAATAATGAAGAGAAAAAGAATAAATACCTTATCGTTAAGGTATTTCATTATTAAACTGACTGCTCTGGTATGATTATGGCTTTTTTAACTGCGACTT
>CAJWKF010000033.1 GCA_913042265.1 uncultured Gammaproteobacteria bacterium | reverse complement strand
TCTCAAATATTTTATCTTGGAAACCAACAAAAGATGGCATCTCAATTCAAGCAACAAATTAAAGATATTGCTGAAAATGCCCTTGATGGCCTGACAAACCCAGTCAACCGTCAAAGTAACTTAATACGTGCTGCTGCAGTATTAGTTGCACTAACCATCATTTTCTTGTCTATTATGTTCTGGTGGGATGAGACGCCTGATAAGTTCAGCCCTGTTGGCAACGCAAAACAATTTGCAATTGAACGCCAGCAAAAAACTGTCACTGGCTACACCTCTACAGCAACATTAATTACCTTGGTTCATTCACTCCTAGATAAACCAGGTGGCTATTTAAGTAATGATGTGATGCCACCATCGATATGGATGGATAATGTACCTAATTGGGAGTTTGGTGTACTTGTACAAATCCGCGATTTTTCGAGAGCGCTCCGTAATGATCTTAGTCGTTCACAATCTCAATCTTTGGAAGATAATGACCTTACTATTGCGGAACCTCAATTTAATTTCAACTCTGATTCTTGGATCCTTCCATCGACAGAGGGAGAGTATAGATTAGGACTAGAAGCACTAGAGTCCTATCTCGCCAGGCTTAGTGATAACAAAGAAAAGAATGCTCAATTTTATGCCAGAGCTGATAACCTAGCAGCGTGGTTAGCTATAGTCGAAAAACGTCTAGGCAGCCTCTCTCAACGTCTAAGCGCTAGTGTCGGTCAAGTCAGGATCAATACCGACTTAGCCGGTGACAATGCCTCACAGCAATCAACACCTTCGCCGGAAGAAATAGTTACAAAAACTCCTTGGGCTGAAATAGATGATATTTTTTATGAAACTAGAGGTTCTGCTTGGGCATTAATTCATCTATTAAAAGCTGCGGAGCACGATTTTTCAGATGTACTTGAGGATAAAAATGCTTTGCTAAGTTTGCGCCAAATTATCCGTGAACTAGAAGCCACACAAGAAACAGTCTGGAGCCCTATGATCTCAAATGGCAGCGGTTTTGGCTTCCTCGCTAATCATTCATTGGTAATGGCTTCCTATATCTCTCGCGCGAATGCTGCTATCATCGACTTGCGGAGTTTGCTTAGCCGAGGATAGTTTACTAAAACTTGCATTATTATTAACTTAACACACTAAAATATAAGGAAAATTAATTATGAACAAGCTAACACTTGCTGTACTTTTGGCCTCAACGTTAATCATTTCAGCTTGTGGCGGAGCCGGAGATGCGGTTGGTACCAGCGCTCAAGTTCACTCAGTCACAGAAGCTTATCATGCAAAAATGGAAGAAGCGGGCCACTAGCCCCTTATTAAGCTTGTCGTGAAAAATAAGCTTAATTAATACATTTCAAATAATGATAAACAGAAAAGCCGATGCAATTTATTGCATCGGCTTTTTTATATACTAATACTTAATTGCATCTGGGTAATACAAGGAATGGCCCAGCATTTTATAATCTCGGATAATAAGTTGTCCTTGCTTGCCAGTCAAAAACTGAATGTATTGTGTCGCTTGTTCATATTGCACATCGTCGAACAGAACTGGGTTCACTGCCATAATATGATAAGGGTTAAATAACACCTCATCACCCTCGTGTATGACTTGTAAATTTATTTTGTTTTTAAATGCAAAATATGTCCCACGATCTGTCAGGGTATAAGCTTTAAGTTCGTCCGCCATCTTAATAACAGCACCCATCCCCTGACCGGCTTGAATATACCAACTACCAACAGGTGACAAATTAGCACTTTTCCACAAAGTTAGTTCTTTTTTATGAGTACCCGAATCATCACCGCGTGATACAAAGCGAGATCTAGTACTCATAAGCTTTTTCATTACATCAACGACTGAGTTTACACCTGATAAACCAGCAGGATCTGAACTTGGACCTATAATGACAAAATCATTATGCATAACAGCTCTACGGTCAATAAAATAGCCCTCTTTTACATATTTTAGTTCAGCAAGTGGTGAATGCACAAGAACTACATCAACATCTCCGCGGCTGCCTATTTTAAGAGCTTTTCCGGTACCTGCTGCAATCACCTTAACTTTGATCCCGTACTCCTCTTCAAAAGCGGAGTTCAGAACTTTTATTAGGCCTGAGTTTTCAGTGCTGGTTGTAGTCGATAATGTTAAATTTTCAGATGCATTGGTAGAGAAACAAATGACTAAAAAAAAGAAGCTTACCAAAGGTGAGAAAAAAGACATACTTGCCATTCCTATAATGTAATAAAAGACTCCAATCAGGGTTAAGTACAACCAACTAATTAGGGGTTAGTAAATCAATATAACTTAATGTTAAACTTAGTATTATATTGTGCAACCGGCATACTTAAGACAGTAACTGTTGTCTTTTCTTTAGCTATGATTCGCGTACCCAGTCCCCCGACTTACCGCCACTTTTTTCAAGTAATCGAATATCCAACATAATCATGCCACGATCAACTGCTTTACACATATCGTAGATAGTTAATAGAGCTACTTGAACAGCCATCAACGCTTCCATCTCAACACCAGTTTTGCCATTAGTTTCTACTTGGACACGACATTGAACCGCTAATTCATCGTCCAAAATTTCAAAGTCCAGCGTCACTTTAGTCAATGACAAAGGGTGACACAACGGGATCAAATCTGATGTCTTCTTAGCCGCCATAATTCCAGCAATACGTGCAATTCCCAAGACGTCACCTTTTTTATGGCCACCCGCTTTTATCAAAGCTAATGTAGTATCAAGCATTTGAATTTGACCTTTTGCCACAGCAACACGCTTCGTCACGTCCTTGGCACCAACATCTACCATATGCGCCTCACCCGCTGGATTAAAATGTGTTAAATCTGACATAGTCAACTCCGTAGTTTTTAAAAAGTGAACAATTTTATTTCTATCATATTCAGTAAACCAAGACTTTTCTTAACAACTATTCTACCTCAAGGAACACTCACAAAAAGCCAGTTTATTATGAATAACTAACAAAAATAAATTTGGAAGGTACAATAGGTAGAACTTTTATAAATTTAGCCACTAAAAAATAATGAGCATACAAGTTAAATTTTTTGCCAGTCTAAAAGAAACTCTCAACATTGACGATCATGATATCAAGAGTGCTACTACGGCGGGTGAAGCTTGGGATATAGCAACTACTAACGCTGAGCGTCCTGACAACCTTCTTGTAGCTATTAATCTTGAATATGCACAATTTGAGAGCACTGTGAAAGATGGTGACGAAATCGCTTTTTTTCCACCAGTAACAGGTGGCTAAGCCGTGGCTACTTATATTTTAGAACAGTCTTTTAACCCATGGGAATCTATCTCTGAACATCAGAAAAGTACGACACTTCATAATCAGTTTGGGGCAACAGCAACGTTTATCGGCACAATGCGTGATTTTAATGACAATGAAACCGTTAGTGCGATGATGCTAGAGCACTACCCCGCAATGACACAGCATTACCTTGAGAAACTCATTAATGAAGCCAAAAAAAAATGGGATTTATTAGATATTCTTATTATTCATCGTGTAGGAAATATCGAGCCTGGCGACCCGATTATGCTCATAGCTTGTTGGTCTTCCCATCGTCGAGCAAGTCTAGAAGCCTGTAGCTGGTTAATAGAAGAACTGAAGCATCGTGCACCTTTTTGGAAAAAAGAAACTAGAATAAATGGTGAGTACTGGGTAGAAAAAAATACTGATGGTCTTTAATCTATACCCAAGTTGAATTTAAATAATACCGCCCAAATAAGATATTCTATTTCTTAGTCAGAATCGCATCCGACATAAATATTTATAATTGGTCAGGCATTAATTCATTTTTGTTAGAGCCCTAGACTCTCCCATATCTCATCAATACGCTCAACAATTTCAGGATCTCGTTCAATAGGTCTACCCCACTCCCGGTTAGTTTCACCGGGTAGTTTATTTGTGGCATCCATTCCCATCTTTGAACCTAAGCCTGAAACTGGTGAGGCAAAATCAAGATAATCTATAGGTGTGTTATCAACCAGTGTTGTATCTCGAATAGGATCCATTCTAGTAGTAATCGCCCATATCACATCATTCCAGTCCCGAACATCCACATCATCATCCACGACAATGATAAATTTCGTGTACATAAACTGACGAAGGAATGACCAAACCCCCATCATCACACGCTTAGCATGACCAGGATATTGTTTCTTCATACTGACTACTGCCATCCTGTATGAACAACCCTCAGGCGGTAAGTAAAAATCAGTAATCTCAGGGAATTGTTTTTGCAATATGGGTACAAAAACTTCATTCAAAGCAACACCTAAAATAGCGGGTTCATCGGGTGGCCGGCCAGTATAAGTGCTGTGATATATTGGCTTTTTACGCTGAGTAATTCGCTCAATAGTAAGCACTGGAAAGCTGTCAACTTCATTATAATAACCCGTGTGGTCACCATAAGGCCCTTCATCAGCAATATCGTTTGGGTAAAGGAAGCCCTCCAAAATAATTTCAGCACTTGCTGGTACCTGTAGATCATTACTGATGCAATTAACCAACTCTGTTTTTGAACCCCGTAATAAGCCAGCAAAGGCATATTCAGAAAGGCTATCAGGAATCGGAGTCACTGCAGCAAGAATAGTTGCTGGATCACACCCAAGAACAACACTTACAGGAAAAGGTTCGCCTGGTTTTTGTTCCTGCCATTCTTTAAAATCCAAGGCTCCACCACGGTGTGAAAGCCACCGCATAATCACACGGTTTTTACCCACCACCTGCTGTCGATAAATACCCATGTTCTGCCTAGACTTATGTGGCCCCCGTGTCACTACTAAACCCCATGTAATCAATGGTGCAGCATCTTCAGGCCAGCATAACTGGATAGGGTATCTACTTAAATCTATATCCTCTCTTTCAATAATTTGTTCTTGACAAGCAGCTGACTTCACCACTTTCGGAGCCATATTCAAAACTTGCTTAAAAATCGGCATTTTTTGCCAAGCATCTTTCATGCTTTTTGGTGGCTCAGGCTCCTTCAAAAATGCCAGTAAACGACCCACATCTCTTAAAGCCTCAACCGATTCTTCACCCATACCCAAAGCGACGCGTTTTGGTGTACCAAAAAGATTCGCTAGCACCGGAATATCACTTCCTTTTGGGTTTTCAAATAACAGTGCTGGACCGCCAGCTCTCAGTACACGGTCACAGATCTCTGTCATCTCTAAAACTGGGTCAACTTCTATGCTAATACGCTTTAATTCACCCATTTGTTCTAAATTGGAAATAAAATCTCGAAGGTCCTTATATTTCATAAATGTATTCTCAAATACTATGCAGCGATGCCGCTGTGGCGAAGTAAGGCATCTATCTCTGGTTTACGGCCACGAAACTCAATAAATAAATCCATAGGTTCACGTGACCCTCCCTGTTCTAAAATCGCCTGTAAGAACTCAACTCCTGTTTTTCTATCAAAAATACCTTTTTCTTCAAATTTAGAGAAAGCATCTGCTGATAACACCTCTGCCCATTTATAACTGTAGTAACCTGCTGCGTATCCGCCAGCAAAGATATGCGAAAAGCTATGAGCAAAACGACTGAAAGCTGGGGGGATAACGACTGATATCTCTTTTCGTACTTCTGTTAGTACTTTTTGTGCTTGATCTTTTTGCTTAGGATCAAATTCCAAATGTAGACGAAAATCAAATAATGAAAATTCAAGTTGGCGAATCATCACCATTGCTGATTGAAAATTGCGTGCTGCTATCATTTTATCGAACAAATTACTGGGTAAGGTTTCACCTGTTTCAAAATGTCCTGATATCAAATCAAGCGCCTCACGTTCCCAACACCAATTTTCCATAAATTGACTAGGTAATTCAACAGCATCCCATGGCACACCATTGATGCCGGACACACCCGCATAATGGATCTTTGTCAACATATGATGTAAACCATGCCCAAACTCATGAAATAAGGTTGTCACTTCGTCATGACTAAATAACGCAGGTTTGTCACCGATAGGTTCTGAAAAATTACAAGTTAAATAAGCCACTGGTGTCTGTAAACCGTTTGCCGTTAATCGATAAGCTAAACATTCATCCATCCATGCACCACCACGCTTGTGACTCCGAGCATATAGATCCAGATAGAACTGGCCTCGTAAAGCGCCACCTGCATCAAAAATATCAAAAAATCTTACTGACGGATGCCAAACGTCGATATCTTGGCGCTCAACAATCTTTAAGCCATAAAGTCTATTAACTACAGCAAATAAACCCGATATAACTTTATTTTCTGGAAAGTACGGCTTAAGCTCTTCTTGCGAAATTGCATAGCGTTGTTGGCGCAATTTTTCTGAAAAATAAGTCATATCCCACGCTTTCATCTCACTCACCTCTGTATTCTTTTTGGCAAAGGCGTGTAATTCAACAAATTCTTTTTCTGCTATTGGCTTTGATCGTGTTGCTAAATCACCTAAAAACTCTAAAACTTGTTGAGAAGATTGCGCCATCTTGGTTTCTAGTGATCGTTCAGCATGATTGTCAAAGCCGAGTAAATTTGCCAGCTGGTGACGTAAAGATAAAATTTCTGCAATAACTGAGGTGTTATCCCATTGGCCTCCATTACTACCTTGATCAGATGCTCGAGTTGCAAATGCGGTATAAACTTCTTCACGCAATGCACGATTATCTGCATTGGTGATTAGCGGTAAGTATGAGGGGAAGTCGAGTGTAAACAACCAGCCCTTTTTATTAGCACGCTGTGCCATCTGAGCTGCCATTGCTTTCGCAGAATCTGGAAGTCCAGAAAGTAATGCCTCATCAGTTATATTTTTTTGCCAAGACTGCGTTGAATCCATCACGTTTTCTTCAAACTTGGCTGTCAACTCTGACAAGGATTGTGAAATTGTTTTAAATTGATCACGTTTAGTTTGTGATAATTCAACTCCTGACAGGCGAAAGTCTCGAAGTGAATTGTCAATTACTTTCTTCTGTGCCACATCAAAATCTTGATATTGTTCACTACTCGCAATCGCTTTATAAGCCTCATACAAACCCTCATTCTGCCCTAACTCAGTTCCAAATTCACTTAGTTTAGGTAAGCAAGCGTTATAAGCTTCACGTAACTCTTCAGAATTCATTACCGAATTAAGATGACTTACCGGTGACCAAACTTGATGAATACGAGCATCTAACTCTTCCATTGGAATTACTAAGGTCTCCCATGTGGGTATTTTCATCGTAGACAACAAATCATTAACGGCCAGCTTAGCTTGCTTTAACACTTCGTCCAGAGCAGGTTCGACGTGTTCAGGTAAAATTTCAGAAAACGCAGGTAGCGCTTCATTTTCTAATAGAGGATTGTTCATACTTTTAGCACCGCGGTTTTTAAATTAATTAAAATATATGTTGAGTAAATTTTGATAATCTTTAGATGTCACAATACTGACATAAATAAGTCACTACAACTGAAATAGTATTTAATTTGATGAGCACACACAATAAGTAGATCCGCAACAACATAAACCTACTCTTTCAAATTGTGTAAATTTACAACACGTTTACTAATTTTTAGGGTTTTTTACCACTTGCACTTGATAATGATAGTCCCGGCATGCCATTATCTTTGTTACCTAAACTGCATTTATAAATATGAGGGAAGGCAACTTGACCAGACTCACCGTATTTTTCAAGATAAGCATAATAACCTGTACTTTTATTTTAACCACAGGATGCGCCACAAATCAGTTACATCATGCTGAGCACAATGACCCGTTAGAAAGCTACAATCGTGTTATGTATTCAATTAATAACACTGTCGATAGTGCAATTCTAAAGCCTGTTTCCCAAGGCTACGATTTCATCATGCCTCCCCTTGTGAGTAAAGGGATCAGTAATTTTTTTTCCAACCTCGATGATATCAACGTTGTATTTAATGACCTTTTGCAATTCAAACCAATACAAGCGTTAAGCGATACAAGTCGATTCATGATCAATTCTACTTTAGGCCTAGTCGGAATAGTAGATGTAGCCTCAAATTATGGTTTCAAGAAACATAATGAAGATTTTGGTCAAACTTTGGGTGTATGGGGTTTGAGTTCAGGCCCCTATGTAGTGCTTCCTCTTTTTGGGCCGAGTAATTTTCGTGACACTATTGGATTCATTGGGGACAGAACATATACTAACCCTGTTGACTATGTAGATGATATTGCAGCGCGTAACGCATTCATCATTACTAATACAATCGATTCAAGAGCAGGGTTACTGGGTGCGGAAAAAATAGTTGATGAAGCAGCTTTCGATGAGTATACATTTGTCAAAGATGCATACTTGCAGAAACGCCGGAGCTTAGTCTTCGATGGTGACCCACCTGAAAAGTTTGATGTCTTCGAAGAATGAGCAAAAAATGGGACAACTAGCCTCCACCAATCTATAATAATAAGAGCCGGGCAACTGCCCGGCTCTTTTGTATCTAAATCATATCCAAAGAATCGATGCTAACAATCTATTATATTATCGCTCTCATTCTCGGCTTTATAGTTCTTCTCTGGGGAGCAGACCGCTTCGTTGAAGGCGCAGCTAATATCGCTAGGAATTTTGGTGTTTCCCCTTTGATTATTGGTTTAACCATTGTCGGGCTCGGCACGTCTGCACCCGAAATTTTAGTTTCTGCTCAAGCAGCTTTTGACAACTCACCTGCTCTAGGAATCGGTAACGCCATTGGATCAAACATTGCAAATATTGGTATGGTTCTAAGTATCACTCTTTTAGTGACACCACTCACTGTAAATTCAGATACTTTTAAACGTGAATTTCCAATCCTTGCTACGGTGACGGTATTGGCACTTATACTACTTTGGGACCAACACCTTGGGTATAGTGACGGCATTGTATTACTAGCTGGCTTCGTTATTACTCTTTTTGGCATGGCCTCATTAGCCATAAAAAGTAGTAAAAGTTCTGCATCAGAAAATAAATTTGATAGCGAATACTCACAACCAATCATGGCTACCAAGATAGCAATCCTCAACTTTATAGTCGGTTTATTTGCCTTGCTGATAGGCTCCAAAGCCCTAGTTTGGGGTGCAACAGGTATTGCCGTAATACTAGGAGTTAGCGAACTCATCATCGGTCTCACTATTGTTGCTATTGGTACTAGCTTGCCAGAACTAGCCGCATCAGTAGTATCAGCATTAAAAAATCAGCATGATATTGCTATCGGAAATATTCTTGGCTCTAATGTCTTCAACATACTTGCAGTCTTAGCTATGCCAGCTTTAATTATGCCCTCAGCCACAGATAACGCTCTCCTACAGCGTGACTTCGCCGTAATGGCCCTTCTTTTTATAATGCTGTTTGTTTTTGCACGCTTTGGAAAAGCTGGCCGAATAGGCCGCAGTGCTGGTACGTTAATGTTGCTTGTCTACATCACCTATAATAGTCTATTGGCATATCAAAGCACCGTAGGAATAGTAGCTTGACACAAACTAACT
>CAJWKF010000032.1 GCA_913042265.1 uncultured Gammaproteobacteria bacterium | reverse complement strand
AGAATAAGTTTTGGTATATGTCACTAGCTTGATAATAAAAAATAGGTTACCTTCACAATTGGACTTGCTATACAACACTAATTTTATAATGGTATGTTATCTAGCTGTGATTGATAAACTAACTAAATCTCCTAGCTTAAAAAGCATGACCAAACAGGGTATTACTAAAATATCAAAACAAGCTGCCCACACAAGTGCTTGGACTGCAATAGATTTTAAAATCGCTCAAGTTAATTATTTGCTCCCCATGCAAGAAGTACTCGAAGTACTCCTTGTGCCTGACCAAATAACACTAGTGCCAAAATCAAAAGCTTGGGTCTATGGGATCTCTAACCTTCGTGGTAAATTATTACCCATTTTTGATTTAAAATGTTTCTTCTTTGGTAAAACATCTAAAACCAACAGCCGCAGTCGAATTTTAGTTATAAATCACTTCGGCTTATATTTTGGCTTGCTAACTGATGAAGTCTTTTGCCTTAAACACTTTCAGGAGCAACCAAAACAAAACGCACAACAAGAAGGCAACCCAATATCAAGTTATCTAAGTGGCAGTATTAGCCAAAAAAGTGTCTCTTGGAATGTGTTTAGCCTCCGAAAATTAACTAGCGATCCACGGTTTCTAAATGCCGCCAAGTAACATTAAAGTTTTAGGATAATCATTATGAGCTCTCCACGTAAACTATTTTATTCATCTTTATTTAGTTCACAGAATATTTTCAACTTATTCTTAACCCTACTTTTTGCCAGTATTACTGCTATTGGAGTTTGGTTATTAGCCACAGAACAATACCTGCAATTATTAGCCACAGAGCAATACTTACAGTTTTTAGATAATAAGTTACACCTAACTGGAATAGTCCTTAGTGCCCTTATAGTCACTATATTCCTGACTATTCGCCTTAGTTATTTACCAATTACAATGTTACAGGCGACACTAGACGACATAGTGTTAAAGAACCGGAGAAACCGAAATGCAATCATAAGGTTATTAGAAGAGGTGGGAGGGTTAAAAGATGGGGACTTGACTGTGTCTGCTAGTGCCGATGACAACATAACCGCTTCAGTTGCTGATACTGTTAACTCAACAATTAATGAGCTCCGAAACCTCGTCAGTAAAATTAATATCAATACATTAAAAATTGCATCTGCTGCACAAGAAACTCAGGCCACAGCCCTCCATTTGAACGATGTTAGTGATCATCAAGCTCAACAAATTTCAGAAGCTAGTCAGACTATTACAGAAATCACTAACTCTGTTGAGCACGTCACACTAGATGCAAACCACTCTTTAGTTATGACAACACAGTCAACCAACTTAACTGGCCAAGGACAAAAATCTGTTACAGAAGCAATAAACAGCATAGATATTGCCTATGAACACATCCAAGAGAGCTCAAAACTTATCACAAGGCTCACCGGTAACTCACAACAAGTCAGTGACCTTGTCGAGCTCGTTAATGACATTGCAGAGCAAACTAATATCATTTCGTTAAACGCGGCTATACAGGCTAATATGGCCGGTGAAGCTGGGCATGGCTTTGCTGTAATCGCTGATGAAGTGCAACGTCTAGCAGAACGTTCTAGTAAAGCAGCAACACAAATGGGCAATCTCATCAATACTATTCAAAGCGATTCTAGTGAAGCCCTAAGCTCTATAGAAAATGGCACCACAAAGGTACTCCTTGGCAATAAGCTCTCACGTGATGCATTTATTACCCTAGAGAAAATAGAGGCTCTTTCTCATCATCTTTCAGAGCATATTAGTAATATTACTTCTACAACAGAACAGCAAAGCAAAAAAGCCCTGTCTACAACCGACAATATGAATATTGTTCAAGAAATAACGATGCAATCATCTACTGGTAATAATGAAAATGTTGCATCACTCAACCGTCTTCTTGAGCTAACTGATGATCTACGCACCTCTGCTTCTGGCTTTAAGCTGCCCTCATAAATATCGAGATTATTAGAATGCCATTCAACACGCCGGTAAACTCATTTCTCTCTTGGTCGAAGCAATTATCATGATGGGTGATGAAGAACTGCTTGAAGCCTTTATTCAGGAATCCCCACTATTACTTGAGTCAAGTAATAGTGTTATTAAGCAATGGCAAAAAGAACCTCGTAATGATGTGCATCCAAAACAGCTTCAGCGCTACCTTAATATACTAAAAAATAGTGCCTACTTAACTTCACTATTCCCCATAGCTGATTTAACAGGCCACGCTGAGTCTCTAGTCTCTCTTGTGATAGATAATAAATTTGAAATAGACAATCTATACTTCAATTTATTACAACGTTGCCAACTTCGCCTTGCAGATATGCAGGATCAATTGAATCGTCGAGCCAACATAAAGCTCGCTAATGACCTTATTGCCGAAATACATCACTTTCTAGTTCAGCAAAACCCAGAGCTTGATAACACACAAATACTGCCCACTATCAGCGCCGCTATAAAAAGTGAAACACTCAGCACTAAAATTAAAGCATCGATTGGCGGTGAATTAGTTCAAGTCAAAGCAAACTTATTCAACCTTTCGACTAATTTTTCCCATGACGTCAATATTTCATCTGCTCTTATAGCAGGACAAAACACAGCTATCCGTAATCAGATTCATGAAATGGATTCCACCTTTGAACACCTTCAAAAACAACTTAAAAAGCTAACTCACTTTTCAGGAAGGCAACAGATTTCCAGGGATTTAACGGACAGCTCTACTCACTTGAAGCAAATCATTCATTCCATAAGAAATTTAGTTAGTGAATCAGATGCTCTCATACTGCATCAAGCAAAACTTAGTGATAATTTACATCACGACTTGATGAATACGCGCCTATCTTCTTTTAGTGAGCTAATTCCAAGATTAAATCGCTTTGTTCGACAAATAAACGCTGAACTAAATAAGCCTACTAAGCTGATAGTTTATGGTGCTGATCTTAAACTCGACAGCACTACTCTCGATCTAATAATAGCTCCTTTAGAACAAATAATTCGAACTGCAATTAGCTACGGAATCGAAAACCAGAAAGAGCGAAAACAGTCGGGAAAAAATGACGTTGCAAAACTGACACTTACAATCACTCGTCATGAATCAGAAATCAAAATTAATCTTTCAGATGATGGTAAAGGCATTGATATCGAAAAAATTCGTCAAAAGGCCGATACTCTCAACTTAATTAATTCTGAAAGTATACCTAGTGATAATGAGGCACTTCAATTAATTCTCCACTCCAATTTGATGTCTGTTGATAGCACATCTGATATCGCATTACTTGGAGTGGGACTTGATGTTACCCATAGTGAAATTAGAGCTTTAAAAGGCGACTTTTCTATCCAAACAGTCAAGAACAAAGGTACTGAATTTAATATTCACCTACCTATAACACTATCAGTTGTGAAGGCCTTGCTTGTCGGATGTACTAATGGGCAATACGCTATTCCTCTATCATCCGTTCAAGCAGTCGAACGTCTTACTCTTGAGAAAATTAAAACCACAATGGCACAAGATGCGCCTTATACACATAAAGGCAATAACTACCATTTTTTGTCTTTAGCTCACTTATTAAATCAACCTTTTTGCCTGCATGATGACCCCTCGGCACAATTGCCATTATTTCTTTTTAAGTCAGGAGAGGTTCAACTCGCCATCTTAGTTGACTCAATTGATACTATCAGTGATATTTTCATTCAACCTCTCGGTGACCAGCTAAAAAATATAACAGCACTCAATGACGCAGCTATCCTCGATAATGGACAAGTCATTTTTGTTTTAGATATTCCTAGACTTTTCAATGATATCAAGAAAAATATCAAGGCCTACAATCCATTCATCACTTCATCGCCAACTTCTAGTCAGCCATCTATCGCCATGATAATGATAGATTCCCTCACAATGAGAAAAGCGACAGAAAACCTATTAAAGCGTCATAATTTCGAGGTGATCTCTCTTGATGACGGTGCCAATGCTTTCAAATTATTGAATGAAAATGCCCCGGATGTACTTTTACTTGATTTTGAAATGTCCAACATGGATTGCTTTGCCTTTTCTACCCTAGTTAGAAGTGATAAGCGGTTTAGTAACCTACCCATCATAATGTTCTCATCTTCCACGGATCCAAAACAACACGAACAGTCAAAAGTAATCGGTATTAATTTTGTTCTAGCCAAATATTATCAAGAAGGTGAGCTTATAGAGAGCCTGCAAAATATAATGGGAGAAAGGTACCCCTTTTCTGAATAAGCTAGAAGAAATAGTTCTCCAAGAACTATAAAGTTACAATTCGCCATTATCATTTAACATTTTTAGTTTATGATGTTCTTATGGTTTTTTTTATAAAAATATTTCTATTTAGCTTGTTAATCATGCTACCAACGCACGGCTTTGCGAATAGCAATAGTGTACTGGAACAACAACGTACAATTTTTCAAAAAGCTAAAAAGGCACTCGAAAAAAGAAATTTTACGCAGTTCAAGCACCTTAAAAAGCAGCTAGGCGACTACCCATTAAGTAACTACCTTGAATATCGTTATCTTCGTTCAAGACTCAATCAGACCAACTCTAAAAAAATTGAACAATTCATACATCAGAATAGTGATACTTTTTATGGCTCAAAACTACGTAACGTCTGGTTAGATCGCCTCGCCAAAAAGCGACAATGGAAACTCTATCTGGAACACTATCAGCTTCCACAGCCTTCATCCCGGCAGTGCTCTCGTATCAAAGCCTTGATTGCAACCAATCAACATAGCCTAGCTCTAGCTGATATATCCTCGCTTTGGCTTGTAGGAAAGTCGCAACATAAAAATTGTGATTTCCCTTTTCAATACTGGCAAACTAAAGGGAAATTAACTAATAGTTTAAGATGGCAGCGGCTCAACCTGGCGCTCCAAAACCAGCAATTTCTCTTCGCAAATTACCTTGCCAAATCTGTAAAAGATAAAGCAGCCGCTAAACAGTTTATTTTGCGTTGGCAAAAAATGCACTACAGCCCACATTCCCAACTCAAATTATTGCCTTTAAAAAGAAAAAAAAATACTGGCTCCCACCCTATAAACCTTAATATAAGTGATAAAAACCTCGTACAGTTTGGCATCGCTCGACTATCTAGAAAATCGACGACAAAAGCTTTTCAACAATGGCAACGATTGGCTGCTCTCTATAACTTTAGCCCGCAACAAAAACATAGCATACAAGCTAATATTGCCAATCGCGCCGCTTTGAGTAGACAAGACAATACCCTCACCTTTTTTGGCGATCTTAAGAATGAACACTGGCGAGTGCGAGCTGCACTCTGGCAGCAAGATTGGGTTGCTGTACAACTGGCTATTAAAAGCTTAAGCCTTGAGCAACAAAATACAAATCGCTGGCAGTATTGGCTAGCCCGAAGTCATGCTGCTTTAGGCGACCAGCGTATAGCTGACGAAACATATCATAAGCTTATGTTAGATCGGGATTATTATAGCTTTCTTGCAGCTGATAAATTAGGTAAAGATTACCTCATGAACCACCAGCCTTTTACTTTCAAAAAAGCCCGATTAGACCAGCTTTCTAAACGAAGTGACATTGCATCTTTGCACGAGTTTTATGTACTTAACATGGGCCTAGAGTCCCGCCAACAGGCATATTATTTAACCCAAAAACTGCCCAAAGATGAATTGGAAATGCTAGCGGTTCATACCCATCAATGGGGCTGGCATAATCAAACTATAGCCTTACTGGGGAGAGCACAATCATGGGATGCTCTCAACCTCCGTTTTCCTATAGTCTATGAACAAAAGATGGTTCAAGCTGGCCGTGATAACAGACTAGATGCCTCTTGGCTAATGGGTATTGCTAGACAAGAAAGCGCTTTCAATCCGAAAGCGCGCTCCCCTGTTGGAGCTTTAGGTCTAATGCAGCTGATGCCTGCAACAGCTAAATCCATTGCTAACCAAATAAAGCAACCCTTAAAAGGACCATATGAACTTGTTAACCCGAGTCGAAATATTCAACTTGGCAGTGCTTATTTAAAGCACGTATATAAAATAAATAAAAGTAATCCAATTCTAGCTACTGCATCTTATAATGCTGGTCCACACCGCGTTTCCCGCTGGTTGCCTAAAAATAAATTGCCTGCCGATATTTGGATAGAAAACATTCCCTTCACAGAAACCAGAAGGTATACCCGCAACGTTATCACTTATGCTGCTATTTTTGACTATCAACGTCAACGTACGATTACACCCTTATCGATACGCATGCCTGCAATAAACCCTAAAACACCTTAAACTATCATTATGGAAACATATCTAGTCGGCGGCAGTGTTCGCGATCAACTTTTAGGCTTACCCATTAGAGATAAAGACTGGGTCGTCGTCGGTGCCAGTCCAGAACAAATGCTCGAGCTAGGCTTCCGTTCTGTCGGTAAAGACTTTCCTGTATTTCTTCACCCTAAAACCAATGAAGAATATGCTCTAGCAAGAACAGAGAGAAAAGTCGCGCCAGGTTATAAAGGCTTTGCAATACATGCTTCACCCGACGTTACTCTAGAACAAGACCTCGCAAGGCGTGACCTCACTATCAATGCTATTGCACAAAGCCCCGACGGCAAACTTATTGATCCCTTTAACGGACAAGCAGATCTTAAAAATAAATGCTTACGCCATATTTCGACAGCCTTTAGTGAAGACCCAGTTCGCGTACTTCGCATCGCTCGTTTTGCTGCACGCTTCGACTTTTCTATCGCAAATGAAACTAAAGATCTTATTAAGAAGATGGTTGATAGCAATGAACTCGACTACCTTGTCCCTGAGCGTGTCTGGCAAGAATTAGCTAAGGCCTTGTCCACAGAGAAACCATCATTATTTTTTACCACATTGCGTAATGTCGGTGCGCTGAAAAACCTGTTCCCAGAAGTGAACCGCTTATTCGGTGTCCCTCAGGTTCCGAAATGGCACCCCGAAGTAGATACTGGTATTCATGTCATGATGGTAATTGATCAAGCAGCTAAATTAACTAAAGATATTGCTGTTATCTTTGCCGCACTCTGTCATGACTTAGGTAAGGGAACAACTCCAGCTAAAATACTCCCTCAACATAAAGGCCATGAAGCCCGCAGCATAGAGTTAACACAGCTACTGTGCGAGCGGCTCCGAGTGCCCAAAGATATCCAAAACCTTGCTCTAAAAGTCGCTGAATATCATACCCACATGCACTTGTTGACTGAGCTAAAACCTAAGATAATTCTTGAGGTCATTGATGCATTAGATGCTTATCGAAGGCCTCACCAGTTTGAGCAATACCTCCTTGCAAGTGAAGCTGATTTCAGAGGTCGCCCAGGCTACGAAAACGTTTGTATGCCGAATATAAACCTTTTCAAACGCTGCTATCAAGTCAGTAAGGCTGTTGATACTCAACCCATCCTTGATGCTGGATTTCATGGTAAGGCGATTTCAGTAGAGTTGGCTCGTCAACGGACTGACGCAATTGCCAAGCTTATGAAAAGTGTGTAACCAAATCTAAAAACTGACCTAAACCTCTTCTAATTGCAGTAAACTTCACACTTGTTATTTTTTTAATCAAAAAAAGACAGGATTCAAAGCTATGAGTAATGTTATTTCAACCAATTGGGCTAGTGTTAATAAAGCCAGTCAACCTCTTGTCGACCAACTAGTTGAAGATGCTCAGGCATTGCAAATAGAAATAAACACTCTAAACAATGGAACACGCATTATAGATGCAGGTGTTAATTGCATTGGTGGCTTAGAGGCAGGTCGCCTCATTGGTGAGATATGCATGGGTGGCTTGGGCACGGTCACTTTGGGAACCAATAGTGGCTTTGAAAACTGGCCATGGTCAGTAAATGTTCATGCAAAAACACCCGTTTTGAGTTGCCTTGGCAGTCAGTATGCAGGTTGGAGTTTATCCCACAAAAGTGAAGAAGGTAATTTTTTTGCACTAGGCTCTGGCCCCGGTAGGGCATTAGCTGCAAAAGAAGAAATACTGAAAGAATTTGATTATAAAGATTATGCTGAATCAACATGTATTGTTTTAGAAGTTGATAGTTATCCACCGGTTGAGATCGCTGAAAAAGTTTCAAAAGACTGCGGCATTGATGCCGATAAACTTACTTTTATCCTAACACCAACCTCTAGCCTTGCTGGCGTTATACAGGTTGCTTCTCGAGTATTAGAAGTAGCAATGCATAAAGCTCACACGCTTCGCTTTCCCATGGAAAAAATTATTGATGGATATGGAGTAACTCCTGTTGCGCCTCCAGGTGGTGATTTTATGACAGGCATGGGCCGAACTAACGATGCCATCCTTTACGGAGGTATGGTTCAACTATTTGTTGATTGTAACGATGAGGAAGCGGAAGAATTAGCTAACAAAATGCCTAGTCATACTTCTTCAGATTACGGCCGACCTTTTGGCGAAATTTTCAAAGCTTATGAATACGATTTTTTCAAAATTGACCCTATGCTTTTTAGTCCTGCAAAAGTCATTATCACCAGTGTCAAAACAGGTAGAAGCTACACTGCTGGCAAGTTCAATGCTGACATGTTAAAAACCTCTTTTGGTTTATAGCTTTAATGCTAAGTAATTGCTACCAATGAGGCCACTTTTCAGGAAAGAATCATGAGCAAGTCTCCTCACGTTGTTATATTTAATGATTCCCATGGTTGGCATAGCAAACAAATAGTGGATGCTCTGTCCCTCTACAACATCAGAATAACTCTCGCTGATCTAGCAAAGTGTAGTATCAATTTAGATCAACCGACAGGCCTCTGTATTCCAGGTTTAAAAAACACTCTGCCTGATGCCGTCATGATCAGAGGTATAGCCTCAGGCTCCTTGGAACAAATCACCCTACGGATGGATGTCTTACACACTCTTGCCGAGCTCGGAGTACCTGTCTTCAATAGTGCTAAAGTAATTGAGCACACTGTCGACAAGGCAAGAACATCACTTAGCCTGCATCTTGCAGGTCTACCCACACCTAAAACCTGGGCATGTGAAAATAAGACCGTTGCACGTGAAATTGCCTCTCAGCAGCTCTCTCAAGGCTACTCCTTGGTCATTAAACCCTTATTTGGCTGCCAAGGTAAGGGCCTTGAGAAAGTCAATTCACTCGCTGAATTTGAGAACATCAAACCTGCTGGCCAAGCATTCTACCTACAGCAATACATTCCACCTTATGAACCAAATCAATGGCAAGACTGGCGGTTAATGGTTGTTGACGGTAAGGTTTGTGCTGCCATGTCTCGGCGCTCAAAACATTGGATTACCAACTTTTCTCAAGGAGCAGAGTGCTTTCCAGTCCCGAACAACTGTGACATGGCTAATCTTGCCATACAAGCATGTGAAGCAGTCAATGCTGATTATGCTGGTATAGATATTATTCGAATGAAAAATGGTCAATACACTATATTGGAAGTGAATAGTGTTCCCGCATGGAAAGGCATCTCTCAAGCTACAGGTATTGACGTCGCAAGCGAAATTGCTAGGGCACTAGCCCGTAAGGTAAAGCAAAACCTAGCTCTTGTATCTCAGAATGCTAAACACTAGTAGTATTAACAAAGCTATTTTTTTGGCTTGCCAACAAGAAGTGTCCGCACCAAAACCGGGCAATGTGAATTGTTATGGTGAAGCCCACCGCATGTCTGTGCAAGACTTTCTCAAGAGTGCACAAGCCATCGCACCCATTTTATCCCAAAAAAACCTTTCTGTAGGCAGCATGATCCTCAAATCAGTGATTGCAACTCGAAAAGTCGTAAATTGTAATACCAATTTAGGCATCATCTTATTATTTGCTCCACTCTGCAAAGCAATTCGTGGTTGTAATACGAGTGCACAATTACCAGAATCATTGAGACATCTTCTCAACAATCTTACCCTCGACGATACCAAAAATGCCTATAAGGGTATTCGATTAGCACAAGCTGGTGGGCTAGGAAATAGTAAGTTGCATGACATAAATAATGAGCCGACAGTCACGCTCCGCCATGCAATGGAATATGCTAAGGACAAAGATAGCATCGCTGCACAGTACCTAAATAATTACCATGATATTTTAGGCCTAGGCCTAACAAGTTTGACATCATCGATTAATTGTGGAGAAAGTATTGAATGGGCTAGCGCTTTCGCGTATCTTAAT
>CAJWKF010000031.1 GCA_913042265.1 uncultured Gammaproteobacteria bacterium | reverse complement strand
TGCCAAAACAACGCCAAAACCTAATGTTCTCAGCGACCTTTTCTGAAGATATTCGAAAACTAGCCAAAGGATTAGTCAACAACCCTGTTGAAATCTCTGTTAGCCCCCGAAACACTGCAGTTAAATCTGTTGAACAATGGCTTTGCCCTGTTGATAAAGGTCAAAAATCTCGCCTCCTCAGCCACCTGATAAATGACAACCAGTGGCATCAAGTATTAGTTTTTTCTAGGACTAAACATGGTGCAAATAAACTGGTCAAGCAACTTGAATCTACAGGATTGAAAGCTGCAGCTATTCATGGCAATAAAAGCCAAGGTGCTCGAACTAAAGCCTTAGCAAACTTCAAAGACAACACTGTACAGGTTCTTGTTGCAACCGATATTGCTGCTCGCGGTATTGATATTGATCAATTACCTTACGTAATTAATTTTGACTTACCCAATATTCCCGAGGACTATATTCATCGTATCGGTCGTACTGGCAGGGCCAATTCAACAGGCCACGCAATATCCTTGGTCTGTTCAGATGAGTTTGAGTACCTAGCCGATATAGAACATTTAAAGGGTGAATTAATAGAGCGTCGAGTTGTTGAAGGCTTTGAGCCTGTCCACGGCCTTCCTCCTTCTAGTCTAACTAAGCGCCATAAAAATCAAAAAAGAAAACCTCAGTCATCAGGTAATCGGTCGGGTAATCGCGGCAAACAGCAAGCTTCAGACTCAGCCAACAAGCCCAGTTCATCCCGTAGGCGGAGAAAGCCTCCCACTAGAGCTCCATCCGCATAACTTCATACTATGCAAAAGATTATTTTTTCTACAGCATCTGCGTAAACCTGACGCATAGTTATAATCCATAGCACCCAATCACTCGACTATGGCGTAGACTAAGGTGAATAGATAGAGTTATAAGTTATGAATGATCAGGAAACACCGCCGGCTTTCAATACCTTCACAATTGTGCTCATCTGGATCGGGTTACTGGCTGGTGGCAGTTTCTTCTTTGACGATGTGTTAGACAAAATTAACAACCCAAACCGCGCTGTTGCAACCATCATTAATGAAAATGGCAGCCGCGATATTACGCTCAAACAAAATCGCCAAGGGCACTATGTTGCAGCAGGAAAAATAAATAACCAGCCTGTAAAGTTTCTTCTCGATACAGGCGCTACTAATGTTGCTATACCTGAACATTTAGCCAAAAGGCTGCGTTTAAAGAAAGGGCGGGCTCACAACACTATCACTGCTAATGGCACCAGTATTTCCTACTCGACAATCCTCGCAAGTATTTCGCTTGGAGATATTGAGATGCGGAATGTCTCTGCCAGCATTAGCAGCGGAATGCAATTTGATGAAGTCCTTCTCGGAATGTCTTTTATAAAACACTTAAAAATGTCACAGCAGGGTAAGATACTCACCATTCAGGTACCAGACGCTTTGAATAGGACCCTTAATGATTAGAAAAGTAACGTTATGAAGCCTTTGGCTATCATTACAGGATACGGGCCAGGTCTTGGGCATGCTCTTGATGAACGTTTTGAACAAGGCGGCTATCAGAGTATCGGTATCGCTCGTTCTTCCGGTCATTTTCAAGCCGATCTAACTGATTCTAAACAAACCCATACTGTTATCAATGAGATCATAAAGCAGCATGGTAAGCCTAAAGTTGTTATACACAACGCCGCAGAGCTAATCAGAGGGAAGTTTCTCGAACTTGAAGCCAATGATTTTGAGCGTGCTTGGCGTAATAGCGTCCTGACCGCTATCAATATAAGCCAAGCAGTAATTCCATTCATGCGAGAGCATAAGACCAGCACACTTATTCTCACCGGCGCTACAGCCAGCACCCGAGGCGGAGTAGGTTTTAGCCCCTTTAGTTCCGCTAAGTTCGCACTCCGGGGCTTGGCCCAGTCATTGGCAAGAGAGTTTCAACCTCAAGGGGTTCATATCGTTCACCCTGTAATTGACGGCATAATTTGGTCAGAACTTAGTCGGCAAAGATTCCCAACCCTTCAAGAAGAAAACTGCCTTAAAAGCGAAAGCCTAGCCAACATATACTGGGATCTAGCACACCAAACACCTTCAGCTTGGACACATGAACTGGATATTAGGCCCCAGTCAGAAACCTTTTAATGTAGACAGCTTTAATGACAATATCCATTAAAACACCCGTCGCTATTATTGGTGGAGGACTCAGCGGCCTATATACCGCCTACCTTCTCCAGCAACATGGCATTGAGTCCACAGTTTTCGAAGCCCGTGACCGCTTAGGCGGTCGCATTCTATCAATGCCCCCATCAAAAACAGAACAAGGCGTAGCACTTGAGGTGGAGCGTTATGACCTTGGGCCTTCTTGGTTCTGGCCAGATATGCAGCCCCGGATGGACAAGCTCGTTAAAGACTTGAAACTAACATCCTTTCCTCAACATCAGACGGGCGCTCATTTGTTTGATCAAGGTCGAGGTACGGCCCCACAACGTCATGAAATAGGCAGGGCAAGCAGTCCACTTTCTATGCGTTTATCTGGTGGTATGCAAGTCCTGATTGAGGCCTTAACGCTTCAACTCCCTGTCGATACCATTAAACTAAATCATCAAGCAACAAAAATAGAGTTTGAAGCTAGCGGCTCTGTCACACTCGGAATGAACGGATACATGACGACAGTGAAAGCACAGCACGTTGTCTTAGCGCTACCACCTAGGTTGTTCAGTAATACGATTCAATTTACACCCTCTCTGCCAGAGAGTCTTTTTAATCACTGTCAAAACACTATGACTTGGATGGCCGCTCACGCCAAATTTGTTGCCGTTTATAACAAGCCCTTTTGGCGTCATCAGGGGTTATCCGGTTCGGTAAGCAGCCAAACAGGACCTTTAGTAGAGGTTCATGATGCAAGTTCACTTCATGGTAAACCGGCACTCTTTGGTTTTGTCGGTATTAATGCTGCAGCACGAAAGGCCGCTGGCAGCAAAGCTCTTACGCAGGTGATTTTAAATCAACTTTCCGACTTGTTTGGTGAACAAGCAGCCAAGCCCGTTAATACATTCTTGACCGATTGGTCAGAAGAAGCATTTACCTCAACAGAGCAAGATCAGGCCACCTCCAACAGTCATCCCACCTATGGACTGCCAGCAAGTGCCGACGACCTTTGGAATGGTCATTTACTATTTGCCGGAACTGAATCAGCAAGAATTGCTGGAGGTTATTTGGAAGGTGCTTTAGAAGCCGCAGAGCTTGCCACAAAAAAACTTACTTCTAACCATACGTAGCTATAACTTTGAAGCCCAAATAGCAAGCTTATGCTTCATTGTCTGCTGAGAGACCTGGTCTTCGGGTAATGATTGAAGCACTTTATCATGAACCAATAACCGATAAATATATTCTATCTTTTCACTTGCAGAGTCAGTCGGTTCAAACTCAACAACCCCTCTTTTTTCAGCATAAGCCACTCCTTCAACAAGGGCTTTTTTGACTAATTCTTTTTCATTCTTTAGTTTTTTCATATAAAACCCCTAACGTATCCAACACTAATAACAAAAAATTCTCGCTATTACACAACAAAACGTCATTATTTAATACCTTTCTTGATGATATGACACCAAGCGTTCCACTTCTTTTTTAGAGCCTAAAATAACGGGCACTCTTTGGTGTATGCCCTCGGGCTTTATGGCCATGATCCTCTTGAGGCCCGTAGAACTAGCGCCTCCAGCCTGCTCAACAATGAAACTCATCGGGCTCGCTTCATACATCAATCTAAGTTTACCGCCCTGAGTCTTCGGCTTCGTATCTAATGGGTACAAGAAAATACCGCCACGAGTAAGCACGCGATAGACCTCCGCCACCATCGATGCCACCCATCGCATATTAAAATCTTTCTCACGTTCTCCATCAGCACCTTTTAAACATTCATCGATATAACGCTTAACTGGTGGCTCCCAAAATCGTTGATTAGACATATTGACAGCAAACTCAGCGGTCTCTTCTGGGATAGTCATTTCAGGGTGAGTTAAGATAAATTCACCAAGCTCACTATCAAGAGTAAAACCGTTCACACCGTTGCCCGTTGTCACGACCATCATCGTCATCGGCCCATAAACACAAAAGCCAGCACAGACCTGGTCTGTACCCGCCTGCATAAAATCCACAGCTGTTGGCTCTTTCACACCAGCGGGGCATCTAAGAATAGAAAATATCGTGCCGACGGATATATTCACATCAATATTAGAAGAGCCATCCAGAGGATCAAAGGCAACCAAGTAATTACCTTTAGGCAAGCCGTTAGGTATATTAATGACCTCATCAACCTCTTCAGATAACATCGCCGCCAAATGTTCCGTTGAGCTTAAATGCTTCACCATCACATCATTCGTAATAATATCGAGCTTTTTTTGAACCTCTCCCTGAATGTTTTCTGAACCTGCAATCCCGTTAAGACCGTTAATAGGACTGTGCTTGACAAGACCCGCTATTTCTTTACAAGCACCTGTAATACAAGTCATCAAGCTTGTTAGCGCACCTGTAGAGCTTGGCTCGTTATGCTGAGATTCATCGATAAACTGGATAAGGGACTTACCAATATCTGACATAACTCATACCTTAATGATCATAATTAGTATTAATAATACGTGATCTTAAGTCAGCTGTTATACGATAATTAAATTAAGGCCCAATGCCTTGAATAAGTTTTTCTTGTAGACACAATCAGGAAAAAGGTTTTTCTTGATTTATTGCTTAAAAAAAACTCATAAAAAATAAACCACGTTATTTGAGTTAAAATAATAAATCTACTTAGCTTATTGGTCTCACTATGAACTTAAATATTACTGATCCCGCTATTATGTTTTCAGGTATTTCACTATTATTCCTAGCGTATACAAATCGTTACTTAGCATTAGCCAGTATAGTGCGCTCGCTAAATAAGGGGCTTAGAAATCAGGCTCAAGAAAACAGTATTAGACAAATTCAAAACCTTAACCTACGAATCAACCTCATCAAATACATGCAAGTATTCGGGATAATTTCTTTTTTATTTTGCGTCTTTGCCATGTTGTCTTTATTTTGGGGAAACCAAATTCTAGGCGAGGTGTTCTTCGTAATGAGCCTCATCACCATGATTCTTTCACTGCTAATATCTTTAAGTGAAATTCTAAAATCTGGCGAATCACTCAGAATTGAGCTCGAAACAACGAGTGCTCATGATCTTAAGAATAAATAAGGTCCTGGACAGCTATCTCTCTTTTGATTTGAGCGCATAAATAAGCATCATAAAGCTCATGGCTATTCTTTGACACCATTGATATTATGATTAAATCTTAACTAAAATCTCGCCCATTCCGATACCCGCTAAATCACCAGCATAACGTCGCACACGAGAAAAGTTATCGACACGTGAAAACGTAGTGTCTAGCTTTTTAAATGATGTAAAGAGTAGAGCTAAATAACCCAGGGTGTGAGTGCCACAATCATTGAAATTAGCGGTGATGCCTCTTGTGGGCATTTGGTTCAACAGAATCGTCCCCCGTTTCATGGCATAACCCAAGTGGCGACCACAATCACCTTGCACAGCAATCGTGCCCGAAATCATTCTCGAGCCACAGTAATCACCAGTGTTACCCTCAATCAAGATCATGCCTCTGCGCATGTGATCGCCAGCTCGCGCTCCAGCATTACCTGTAACAATTACTGTGCCTCCTGTCATACCATTGCGCCTTCCTGGACGAGCGCCACCAATGAAGTCACCAGCATCACCGTTGACCTTTATTTGACCACCCTTCATTTCACAGCCGGTATAAATAAAGCTGTTGCCTTTTACTGAGAGCAGCCCACCTTCCATAAAGATGCCAAAATAAGCCCCAACATCTCCATCAACAGAGATCTTTCCTTTCGTCATATTATGGCCAATAAAATCGAGCTTGCTATTACTCCCTTTAAACTTAATGGACTGACTATCTCCTTCAGTGATGATAAATAAGGCATCAGCTCGCTCGCTTAGATTACCGGTCACTAGTTGAATTTTGGCAATATCAGCTAATGATTTATCAGCCAATTTATTAGGGGTTAATGGAGAGCAGTCAATACGCTGTCGAGTCACTTCCTTTAAAGTGAAAGTTAAGCTGCTCATGACATGATCTCCTGTAAATGGAAATGGAATGGGCCTAACTTACCACCATAATTGCCTGCGCTGATGCGCCTGACTCCTTCTTTTGATCCCAGCTTACATACGGCTTCTATACCAACTTTCATTGCTTTATCGATATCTTCTTTAGTCAAACCATCAATAACGATCTCCATTATTGACTCAACTTCTGCCGGTAAATCATTACTAGTTTGGCCTTTTAATGTCGGACAAAATGCATCATTGGTCGAAGCATTAAGCGCTTTATATTTTGACCCAACTTTAGAGCCTGACCGTACTACTCCGCCAGGAAAGGGCATAATCACATTCGGGATTTTTTGCATCTCTTCAATGGCCGCTTCACAAGCTGCTAGTGCTTGGCTTTGTGACTCCGCTAGCACTAAGAAATTTCCACCCCCGACCGCTGCCGTCACACCTGTCTTTTCTTGTGTTAAAAACTCACCGTCCATGACAGGTATACGCCAATAGCGTTTACCATCAATCACTTTAGAAATTTGGAAGCCGTCGCCAAAGTAACGTAAATTTTGGCCGAGGGGTATGTCTTTTTCACTATCAAGACCTGAGAATAAAGCAGAAGTAGGTGATGTTAGAACACATTGACCAGAACGCGTTTCAACCTGTTTCGCTAGCCCTTTGCCGCCCATTGCAAAAATTAATATTGATACACCCGGGCGACCATCTGGAGTTTCATTACCTTTTAGCTGACGCTCAACACCTGCTTCACAACCACAGGCAATCACCGATGTAGCAAACCCCGTAAAAGCTTGAGCTGATATCATTGCCCATTTGGCATTATGAGCAGTAATAATAAGCCGAGTTGCTTTCATCGGAAAAGCCTCTGCGAAAGTCTCGTCAATCGTAACACCATTAATAATCATATTCGCCCCCCCTTGTGCAGGGGTTGTATGGTCAAACTCCCTCTACCATCATCGACAATTTCATCATCACTGATCTTAAAGTTGCCCATTTTCATCGTAAGATATTTATCAAAATAGACTTTTAAAGATGTCTCAATACTTTTGTCATAATCAGGCTTAACAACATGAGTCGTACCCCATGTCACATCAATTAAATCACCATCTTTAACCACTATTCGACCATCTTTAAACACATAGTCTGGCTTACTAAACATTTTTTCGCGATCAGCATGATCCGTATACACCG
Source organism: uncultured Gammaproteobacteria bacterium (assembly GCA_913042265.1). Lineage (GTDB taxonomy): Bacteria > Pseudomonadota > Gammaproteobacteria > Nitrosococcales > Methylophagaceae. Next base: position 3,109 of record CAJWKF010000031.1, on the reverse strand, counting down.
TAATATCTGCTGCACCACCAACACCTAAATGACCACGATCTGCTAAACCAACCAGTTTCGCCGCTCCGGCTCGCGTCATAATCGCTATTTCGTACAAAGAATACTCTCTGTCAATCGATGCCAATCGACTCGCTTTTTGAGCTTCAGGGTGAAGTCGTGACAACACTTCATTTCTAAATGTTTTATCCATCAACAATCTAATCAAATGTGGATAGCTAGTAAAAGGAGCTCCATTTGGATGATCAGTCGTTAAGAAGATTCTCCAAGGATCTTCAACAAGAAGAAAGGTTTCTAAGCCAATCATCCACTGCAGCGCATTGACGTAGCTTTGATCTTTGTATTTAAAAGGTAAAACTCCACAACCAGCATCACATTCAATATCCATTGTGACCCATTTATTGGGGTGTGCGTGAGCATGTCCCGCATGTTGATGCATGCTATCGCCAGATGCTGTCACTGTTTGGCCAAAGAGTATTTGACCTACATCAACAGTAATATTTTTGTGACGATTAATGGCTTCAGCAATCTCAGCAGCACCGGAGGAAAACTTATAATCACCCTCCGTCCCGTAGCTATGAAACTGAATATGGGTCATGTGCATTGGCAAACCCTCAATACCATTCATTGTATCGAGTGTTGTATTCATATTCCCTGGCACGCCTAAATTACAACCATGAACATGAAGCGGGTGAGGAATGCCCAGTTCTTTTACAGCCCTTGCTAGGCGCAATAGAATCTCACGAGGAGTGACCCCATAAAAACTGTTTTTTTCATCAAGATCCAATTTGCGCTGATTAAACTTGAAGGCATTTATCCCCCCAGGATTGACAACCTTAACGCCTATCGCCTGACTATGCGTTATAGTCCAAGCAACATAATTATTAATCGATTCCTGATCATTATTGGCGGCCATCATTCTCAGTAGATAATCATCGCTACCAAGCATGACGTAACCACCCTTATCAATAATTGGCGTGTCATGCATTTCCATATGCGCTTGGCGAGCATTACTTGGAAGTATCGCTGGCTCAAAACCCGCCGTATATCCCATTTCAGCGTAGCGGTAACCAGCAGTTAAAGTGCTTGGAGCCGCATGACCACAACCTGAGCGCATAAGCTCTGTCCGTGCCACCACATCTGCTGCGTGATCTTCAGGCAGCATCGTCCGAGCAATATTAACTTTACCCCCACCGATATGAGTATGCATATCAATAGCTCCAGCCATTACCACCTTGCCTCGCAAATCCAATTCTTGCAAAACCTTTCCATCAGAAGGAGCTTCCACTATCCAACCATCATCCACATAAATATCACGAACTTTGCCATTGATGCCATAGGCAGGATCGTAGATTCGGCCGCCGGTTAATTTCATTAACATTTCTTCATTAACCCCTTATAAAGCCTGTTCAATAGCGCTTAACACATCGAAAGTACTCGGCAATCCACTATCTCGCAACTGTCTTAATGGTAGTGAAACAACGCCGTCAGCTCTAAAAGCTCGGCCCTTATGATCAATGCCTGGTGTGCCGACGGGAATAAACACCGCAGGCTCTGTATCAAATGTCATTCCTGAGCGCCCTAAGACGACGGTGAGAGCTTTCGAGGCTGGCACCTTACGCGTGATATCAAAACTCGATACCCACAGCAGAGTGTCGACCTCATCGTCCTTTAACATACGAAGGCAATCTGACAGGTATGGGTCATAGTCCGGGTAGCCTCGATTAAAGTTAGTCCGCATTGGGTAACCCGACTGCCAAACGGCGACTTGATTCACAGTCACCTCTCCATCTTTTCCTCCTAAAGGTAGACCACTAGATCGGGCTTTAATATTTAGATCTTTTACCATCTCACAAACCATCTGTACTGACACTTCAGCATGATCGAATTCAAGCATACTTGCGACCCAAGTAACAACTGAATACTTGGCCTCCTTTAAGCGAGTCGCTAATTGTGCTAAATCAGTAACTGAAACCCCACCAACCTCTTGAGCATTTATAGTTCGGCCCGCCACCAACGCTCTCAATACAGATAGTACTTCTGGCAAATCAGCGTCATCACAAAGCATTACTTCAGCTTTTTTTCCTTCTGGCGATGTTGAAGCTTTACCAGAGGGGCCCTTGCCCAAATAGATGATGGATCTTGATTCAATATCTTGATCGAACAGTGTGTCTTCGGGCCAAATAATTCGCTCGAAAAAACGAGGAAAACCCGCTTCAATATCGCTTCCCACAATAAGCAACATATCAACACGGTTTTTTACTTCTGACAGCGTCGTATTCATCCATCCTGTATTTTGTAATACCAATGTGTTTTTGAATACCGCCCTTGAGTTCATATGATCAACTGTTGCCCTACCTTTATCCGCCAAGGCCATTGCCGCTCTTGCGCCATTTAAGTCTGTAGCCAGTCCAGATATAACCGTTTGCTTGCTTTTGCGAAGGAGTTTAGCGGTATGCTCAACCGCAACGGCTAAAGTTACTTCTTTACCATTAACTCTTGGAGCCCTATCTGTTATCGGGGTTTCAAAACCTGGGCTTGTATACGCATCGCCATTTTCAAGGACCTTAACTTTTTGTCCTATAATACTAACGGTTAAATCATCAGAAGCAATACCACAGAACGGGCTTGGCACATCATACCTAATAACCTCTTCAACCTTTTCTGTCATCACTTGCTCCAATTATTGAACAGATTGTTTTTTCCCAAAATCACGAGAAAAGCTCTTCTTTAACTTATAATCGGTTGGAAGGGCCGGCTTCTTTAGGCTTTTTTTTAAAACATAGCTTAAACAATTAACCGTGTCTCGCACGCATTAACAGCGATGGTAGCTTGTTTTTCTTAAGCTTGTTTTGCAGCATATCTACTTTGTCCCTTCCAACAATAGGCCCTACCTGTACCCTATGCCATGTCGCTTCATTATCTATTTTCACCGTCTGTACTTTAGACTCAATACCTAGCAAGGCTAGCCTGGCTTTTAGCCCATCGGCATCCTTGGCGTTTTTAAATGAGGCAACCTGTATCAAATAACTAACTTTATCTTGAGGTTTTAGGTTGGCTGTTTCCTGAGGTGGTGAAGAAACAATTGTTTTCTTTTGAACTGCTCTTGGCT
>CAJWKF010000030.1 GCA_913042265.1 uncultured Gammaproteobacteria bacterium | reverse complement strand
TGTGGCATGTTGAAGGTCGATTTGATTGGTCTCAAGTTCAATGGCAAGAACAAACTATGTCATTATTTGATAACAAAAGATTATTAGAAGTACGCTTGCCGTCTGGCTCACCAGGTAAAGAAGGAGGTGCAGCATTACGCCAATTTGTTGATAATCTGCCGGAAGATACAACCTTACTGATTATTAGTGGAAAAATAGATAAGAAATCTCAGACAAGTAAGTGGTTTACAGAATTAGAACGAGTTGGTGCAGCTGTAGCAGTTTGGCCTATAGAGCTATCTAACCTTCCAGGTTGGATTAAACAGAGAATGCAACACCGTGGCTTACAATTTAATCCAGCTATTCCAGCATTAATTACAGATCGAGTTGAAGGTAACTTATATGCAGCTGCACAAGAGATTGAAAAACTTGTCCTACTATGCCCTGATAGCCAAGTAAGTGAGGAACTCGTGTTAGCATCAGTAGCAGACAATGCTCGCTTCCAAGCTTTCGGTTTGATGGATACGGTATTTATGGGGCATGCTGCTAAAATATCTAGAGTAGTATCAAGTTTAAAGGGTGAAGGAATCGAGATATTATCTGTTTTTTCCGCAGTATCATGGTCTCTTCACCGTATGGTCGATATGTCAATTCAACTCGAGCAGGGAGCGAATATTGAACAAGTGTTTAGTGCCCAAAAACCACCCGTGTGGCCTAAGTCTCAGTCAATGATACGAAAAGCTTTAGCTAAGCATAATGCTAGACAATGGCAGCAGTTTTTGTGTCAAATGTCAGAAGTTGATCAGGCAGCTAAAGGTAGTTTGCAACAATGTCCCTGGGAACTATTAGAAATATTATGCTTAAATGTTGCAGGAGTTAGTTTACATGGTCAAAATAAGGAGTTTGGACTTGGATATTAAAGACTATATGCAAAAGCTGGGCATGCAAGCCCGAATAGCTAGTCGGGAGCTGTCACGAGCTAGTTCAAAGTCTAAAAATGATGCCTTACTTAGCATTGCAAGTGGTATCCGTGAGTCTGCAGATATCTTGAAAATACAAAATGACTTAGATTTAGTAGCAGGTAAAGCTAAAGGGCTTGATGCAGCTTCATTAGATCGTTTGGAGTTGAATGATAGCCGGATTGAAGCAATGGCTGAAGGCCTAGAGCAAATCGCAAATTTGACAGATCCTGTTGGTGAAATCAACAATATGCGCTATTTACCATCAGGAATTCAAGTAGGGCAGATGCGGGTGCCCTTGGGCGTAATTGGCATTATTTATGAGTCGCGCCCAAATGTGACTGCTGATGCTGCAGGTCTGTGTTTAAAATCGGGTAATGCTACGATTCTAAGGGGTGGTTCAGAAGCATTTCACTCTAATCAGGCGATTGCTCATTGTATCCAGAATGGATTAAAGCAGGCGGGTTTGCCAGCTGAAGCAGTACAAGTGGTCGAAACGATTGATCGCGAGGCAGTAGGGCAACTTATTACGATGACGGAGATGGTAGATGTTATTGTTCCAAGAGGTGGGAAAAGTCTTATAAAGCGTGTAAGTGAGGATGCGAAAGTACCGGTGATTAAACATTTAGATGGTATTTGCCATGTATACATTGATGGTGAAGCAGATTTGAAAATGGCAGAAGAAATTGCTGTTAATGCCAAATGCCATCGCTATGGTGTTTGTAATGCAATGGAAACCCTTCTAATAGACAGTAGTATAGCTAAGACACTACTACCTAAATTAGAACAGAGATATGATGCCGAATCAGTTGAATTAAGAGGCTGTGAAAAGACTATTGCAATTTTGCCTGCAGTAAAAGCTGCGTGCATTGAAGATTGGGATACTGAATATTTAGCACCTATTTTATCAATTCGTGTTGTAGATGGTGTTGATGAGGCAATGGAGCATATCCATAAACATAGCTCGAATCATACTGAAACTATCGTGACAGAAAGTTATACCACTTCATCACGCTTTCTGGCTGAGGTTGACTCCAGCTCGGTTATGGTAAATGTTTCAACTCGCTTTGCGGATGGTTTTGAATATGGATTAGGGGCAGAGATTGGTATATCAACTGACAAAATTCATGCACGTGGGCCAGTAGGGCTTAATGGCTTGACTTCTCAAAAATGGATTGTATTAGGAACGGGGCAAGTTCGAGTATAAATATGGCTAAAGCAGTTGGCATTTTGGGTGGTACTTTTGATCCTGTTCATAATGGTCACCTTCGTTTGGGATTAGAAGTCCTAAAAGAGTTTGATTTAGATCATGTTCGTCTAATTCTCAGTGCGCGCCCCCCACATCGTGGCAAACCTTACGCCAGTGAAGAACAACGCTTGAAAATGTTGTATGCAGCAGTAAGAAACAATTGTAAGTTTGTAGTTGATGACCGAGAATTGAAGCGTGAAGGATTGTCATATAGTGTTGATACGTTAAAGTCATTAAGACAAGAGTTAAGTGATACACCGTTATACTTAATATTGGGTAGTGATGCATTTAATCATTTGTCGACTTGGTATCAATGGCAACAGTTATTAAAATTTAGCCATATTATAGTGATGCAAAGACCTGGCCAGCCTATAGCTTTAGGTGAGGATATGAAAATGTGGTATCAGGAACATCTTGGAAGGGCTGAACACAGCGCTTTATCTGCAGGTAAAATTTGGCCCGTGAAGTTAACACAGTTAAATATTTCGGCGACAGTTATTAGAGCTGACATTATTAAGGGCTTAAGGCCTACATTTCTAACGCCAGAGCCAGTAGTGAAACTCATAGAGAAACTTTCCTTGTATCAATAAGCAAAATCACTTTATAAGTATGAATGAGAAGTCTAACTCACAACGTAAAATTATCCATATTGATATGGATGCTTTCTTTGCATCAGTTGAACAACGAGATCAGCCAAAATACCGTAATAAACCACTTATTGTGGGAGGGAAACCGAATGAGCGCGGTGTTGTAGCTGCCTGTAGTTATGAAGCTCGAAAATTTGGCATCCATTCTGCAATGCCTTGTTCAACTGCCTTTCGCTTATGCCCGGAAGCTATCTTCGTATCGCATCGTTTTGATGTGTATCGCGAAATATCAGAGCAAATTCGAGCTATATTTTGGCGATATGCATCAGAAGTGGAGCCTTTATCATTAGATGAGGCATATTTGGATGTTACAGGGAGTAATTACTTTAATGGTTCTGCAACTTATATAGCACAAGCTATTAAAAATGCCATTTTAGAGGAGACGGGACTGGTTGCTTCTGCAGGAGTATCATATAATAAGTTCTTAGCCAAAATCGCATCAGATGTTGATAAACCTGATGGCTTATACATTATTGAACCGCATCAAGGCCCTGATTTTGCATCAAGTTTAGCAATCGGGAAGTTTCATGGTATAGGTCCTGCTACTGAGGCTAAAATGCAAAACATAGGTATTGAGACAGGTCATGATCTACGCCAATGGTCGGAAAGAGCGCTAGTCGAAACATTTGGTAAGACAGGGCGCTACTTTTACTCTATCTCACGAGGAATTGATAATAGGCACGTTCAAAGTATGCGTGAACGAAAATCAATTGGTAAAGAAAGAACTTTTCAGCAAGACATTCGTTCAATAGTTGAATTGACGCGTCATCTCATACAGCTGACAGATGAGGTGTGGGAAAACCTAGAACGTTTGAGGTTTACGGCAAGAACGATGACAATTAAAGTGAAGTATGCGAATTTCCAACAGGTAACACGTTCTTTGACAATAGAAGAAGGCCTTGACTCCGAAATGATGAACGGTTTATTGCCTGAATTATTAAGTAGGACACAAGCTGGGCAATTAGCTGTTAGATTAGTTGGTGTTTCTGTCAGTGGTTTTAATAAGTTGCAACTCGAACAACAAATGAGCTCCCAACTTGATCTGGATCTGAATGATGCTTTTTAAATTGGAGGTATGTCTTAAATTTCAAATAGGGCCATTTGATAATGAATGAATTTTCACAAGAATTTAAGCTTGTAATGAGTAAAAATAAAAAGTGAACCTAGTGTAAGTGATAAACTATGCCATTAGATGTAAACGGAGCGCCCAATGCAGGCCAATGAATTAAAATTGCTAGTGATTGATGCACTAGAAGAAATAAAAGCGGAACAAATAGTTGTACTTGATGTTACGGAAATGACTGATGTGACTGATTTCATGATCATTGCTACAGGTAAATCGACTCGCCAAGTCAAAGCATTAGCCAATGAAGTTAGTAAGCAAGCTAAGCAAGCAGGTGTTAAGCCTTTGGGTATTGAAGGTGAAGATGTCGGTGAGTGGGCCTTAGTCGATTTAGGCGATGTAATTGCGCATATTATGACGCCACAAAGTCGCTCTACTTATAATTTAGAAAAACTTTGGCAGGTATCCGAAGAGACTGATAAGCAGGCATCAGTAGAAGACTGATGAGGTTAAATTTATTGGCAGTAGGCACTAAAATGCCAGCTTGGGTCAATGATGGCTATGAAGAATATGCCAAGCGACTGCCAAGAGAGTGCCAATTAGTTTTGCAAGAAATACAACCAGCCAAAAGAGGAAAAAGTGGTCACGTATCCCAATGGGTGGAAGAGGAAGGCGAGCGAATTTTAGCAGCAATATCATCTAACCATCATATAGTTTCTTTAGATGTCGCTGGTAAAACGTGGTCAACAGAGCAACTTGCAGAACAAATGCAAAACTGGTTTAGTGATGGTCGTGATGTGGTATTGATGGTTGGTGGACCTGATGGCCTTGCTACAAAGTGTAGCGAAAGAGCAAATCAAACATGGTCGTTATCACCTTTAACTCTGCCTCATTCTTTAGTCCGTATTGTGCTTGCAGAACAACTTTATCGTGGCTGGACAGTCTTACAAAACCATCCTTATCATCGCGCATGAACTTTCCAAAAGTCTATTTAGCATCGAGTTCACCAAGGCGTAGTGAATTATTAATGCAGATGGGCGTAACATTTGACATATTACAACTAGAGATTGATGAATCAGTACAAGAAAATGAGACTGCTATTCATTATGTGGAAAGAGTGGCAACGGCTAAAGCAGAAGCTGGCTGGAAAGCATTAGCTAATGTAGGTAAGCATCCTGTTATTGCTGCAGATACATCAATTGTGGTTGATCATACAATCTTAGGCAAACCAGGGAATGAAGAGCATGCAAGAGGTATGTTGGAGCTTCTTTCTGGAAGAGAACATGAGGTTCTAACTGCAGTGACGGTGCTCTTCAACAAGCAGGTGCTCACTAGGTTGAGCAAGAGCTATGTTACATTTTCGGTTCTGAAACTAGAAGAGATAGACTGGTATATATCAACAGGTGAAGGTCGAGATAAAGCAGGCAGTTATGCTATCCAAGGTTTAGCAGCTATGTTTATCAAAGATATACGAGGGAGTTACTCTGGCATTATGGGTTTGCCCATCTATGAAACAAATGAGCTACTAATGCAAATAAGTAAACATCGTTATGAGTAGTGAAATTCTAATTAATGATCCTTATAATAAGGAAACTTCCGGCATTACCTGGCGCTAAGATTTATGATCAATTTTAAACATAATAATCAGTATATGACTAGAGCTGTCAGTTACTCTTTTTTGATGATATTAGCCTTGGTAATGGCAATGTTTTATTGGGGAGCGTCTGTCGTTGAGAGGCAGCAAGAGGTCATTACGTCATGGATGAGTAATGAGATTGGTCATCCAATTGAGATTGCCGAGATCAAATTGTCATGGGTGGATATTTCACCGCAATTAGAACTAAAAACGATAAAAGTGATGGCGAAAGATAATACGTCCGAACTAATGAGCCTCGAAACACTATATTTAGATCTTAATTTATTTAGTAGCCTTTGGTTTGAAAACTACAGGTTAGACGAAATTACAGCTATTGGCCTCAATATTTCTATTGTTCGAGACTCTAACGGCGAGCTTTATATACAAGGTCTTAAGCAAGATAATGATTCATCAGCTTTTCTTTCCGACATTATAAACAGTGCAAATAGCCTCAATAGTTTGCATCTAAAAGGCATTTCCGTTGATTATAGTGACCAGGAAAAGGCAAATTTATCTGGTCTTTATCAAATAAAGAAGGCTACATTAAATCATAGCTCAACTAACTGGCAAGGCCATGGACAGATTTTTTTACCTGAATTGTTAGGTGATAACATAGAATTCTCGGCGAACTGGATTTTGAACCCACAGAATACGAAGCTAATGACATGGCAGGGAACATTAAAGACTAATGATGTTCTCATACCTTCTTTATCGCCTTATCTGAATTTAAAAAATATAACATTAGAGAACGGTCTGATAAATTCTATTTTTAGAGCTGAAGGCATAGGTCCTGAGATAAAAGTAGCTAAGTTAGATTTAGAACTATCGCAAGCTATGCTCACATCAAATGATGCAAGTGATGCTTTAATTCCCATCAAGGTTCAATACCTCAGTGGTAACTTTCATTGGGAAGACCAAAAAGAGGATGATGAGTCATGGATATTGTCTGGTAATGATATTAATTTATCCATAAAGGGAGAGGTTTGGCCAGAAACGTCATTTTTAGTGAATAAGAAGTCTGAAAATGTCATGGTTAAAAGTGAATTTTTTCGTATTGAAAGTTTAATTGATGTAGCAGTTTTATCTGACCAACTACCTGAGCAAGTATTACTCCAGAATCCTTCTGGTGATGTTGAACAATTAGAAGCAATTTATCATCTTGAGTCTGGCTTGAAGCAAGCCTCATTTGATTTGAAAAAAGGCAAAGTCTCAACATGGGGTGATTACCCTGGGGTAACTAATCTGAACGCGAGCGTTCTTTTTTATGAGCAAGTTACAAAGGTAGAAATAGCCAGTGAAAAGGTAACTATTCACCCGGTAAATAAACTTGATGGTTTGATGATTTTTGATGAGGTTACTGGAGAGTTAGAGTTTGAAAAAAAGGATAAAACTTGGCGTGTACAGGGAGACGCGCTTAAGGTTAAAAATGATGAAATAACATTACAGTTTAGTGGCAGTATTGAACAGAATATAGCAGGTAAGATAATTAATGATATTGAAATATCATTTGAAAATGTAGCTATCACACGATGGCAAGCTTATTTTCCTGAGAAACTTTTGAGTGCTGAGTTTAAAGAATGGTCTAAAGATGCATTTTTAGATGGTGTTATTGAGTATGGAGAAATAAAACTTGAGGGTGATATAGCCGGCTTTCCATACGAAACAAGAGCAGAGAAGCTATTAGGTAGTTTTGATATGGCACTGAAGATGAAGGGTGTTGTATTACACTATTCAGATAACTGGCCTGACCTGATTAATGTGACAGGTTCGATTACTGGGCAAGGTAATAATTTAGTGATAAAAAGCCAGGAAGGCTTGGTGGCTGGATTTTCATTTGATAATTTTGAAGCCAAGATAAATGGGCTAATCAATGGAAAAGCGGTTTTGACAGTTGAGGGAAGTTTACTAGGTAAAAGCCAGCAAGCAATTAATTTTGTGCAGAGTAGCCCATTAAAACAGAGGTTTGCCAGTGTGGTCGATGGAGTGTCAGCTAGGGGGGAAAGTAACATTAATCTTAATGTAACGGTCCCATTGAGTGGTACAGATGAGACTCAATTCATGGGTGACATTAATTTCATCGGCAGTGATCTTTATCATAAAGATATGTTGGCATTAGGTTTAACCCAACTAAATGGAATGATTCGGTTTGATAACAAAGGTATGATATCTAAGAATATTAAAGGCCAGTTCTTAAATCAAAGTGTTGATATTAATATTTTCCCCAAAGGCGACGGAACGGTAATGACTGCTGAGGGGGCACTAGTGTCATCGAGTCTGCCCAAATCATTCCCTAACTTTATAACTGGACAATTTCCTTATTTATTAGAAGTGATTATATTAGAACGAAATATTGGTGATTTCTATGTAGATGCCACTGTTGTATCTAATCTGGAGGGAGCTGAAGTTGCTTTGCCGGGATCATTTTATAAAAAGCCGGAACAAAGTAAAAAAGTTAAAATCACTTTTAAGCAAACAAATAATAACCCGAGTATCAATATAAATTATGATGATACCGCGGCTATAAAGTTTGAGTCATCGATAAATAGGCAACTTTTTGATAATTCAAAACTGAATCTTGTGATGTCCGAGTTTGATGCCGAAATGTGGTTGATATGGTTTGACAAATATAGAGTTGATGATACTGCAGAGATACAAGTAGATGGGCTGTCACTTGAAACTGAAAAATTAATTGGCTATGGGCAACAATTTTCAAATATTAAAATTGAAGCAGTAAAAGAAAGAAATAGTTGGCTCGTATCACTTGCCGGTCAGTCGCTGGAGGGAGAGCTTTTTATTCCTGAAGTTATAACAAAAAAAGATCTCTTAAAAGTAGATTTAGAAAAGCTCAAACTAGTATTACCAAAAAGAATAAACGGCGATGTCGAAGTTGATGAGCAATATTCACTTTGGCCATCAATGTCGATTAATATAGATGAGTTAACTGTAGATAATATTGCATTAGGTAACCTGAAACTCATTAGTCATGAAGATATTGATAAATGGGTAATTGACTCCGCAAAGATAACATCGGAATTTTATAGCTTAGATGTGTCTGAAGGAATATGGCACCAATCTACATCCGGGGCTAAAACAGAATTAGCACTTAGAATTGATAGCCATGATTTTACGAGTTTAATTGAAAAATTTGGCTTCGAGCCACGAGTTGAAGCAGAAAAATTAAAGTTATTGACATCACTCTCTTGGAAGGGTGGACCTATGGCAATATCAGAAGAAGGAGCAAAAGGATCAATAAGCTTTAAATTGGAAAAAGGTAAGTTAAAAGATATTGAACCAGGTCCGGCAGGTCGTGCTTTTGGGTTATTGAGTATAGCTACAATTCAGCGTCGACTATCTCTTGACTTCAATGAGCTATTTGCTCAAGGTTTGAGTTATAGAACAATTAAGGCATCTTTTGATATCGATGGAGGGCTCGCGACGACAAAAGACTTTTCATTGAAGGGTGGCAGCGCCGAGATCCTCATTGAAGGAACTGTTGACTTAGTCAATCAACAATATAATCAAAAAGTAAAAGTGAGACCTAATGTCTCATCTACCTTACCCTTAGCAGGGGCTGTTGCTGCTGGACCGATAGGACTTGGTGTCGGAACCGCTATTTTATTAGCAGATAAAATAGCGGGCAGACTTTTTGATAAAGACATTGTAAATATGATTAGCTATGACTATTTGCTTACTGGCTCATGGAAAGAACCTAATTTGCAGATGATAAAACCTTTTTTACCAGGCTTATAATCAGAAGAGAGAACTAGATTTCTGGTATGATTTAGCATTCTACATTCGTAACCAGTAAAAATATATTCATGATAGATAAGACATATCAACAAGTAAATCAGCAATTATTAGTACCTGCTGGTTTGACTGAGACCGATTTAGAAAATGCGTTGAAGATGACAATGGGCAGAGGCGTTGATTATGCTGACCTCTATTTTCAACAGTCGCGCCAGGAAAACTGGGTACTTGAGGATGGCATCATTAAAGATGGTGGTTATCATATAGAACAAGGTGTTGGTGTTCGTGCCTGTAGTGGTGAAAAAACTGGCTTTGCTTATTCAGATGATTTGATTTTACCAGCCCTTAATGAGGCAACCAAGGCTGCTAGGGCCATTTCTCGCCAAGGAGGTAATGGAGTTGTACATGCTTGGAAGCAGACACAAAGTCCTCAGTATTATGGCGAATCAGATCCTTTAGCTAGTTTATCAGTTGAACAAAAGCTAGCCTTACTTCAACAAGCTGATGAAGTTGCAAGAGCGGCTGATAATAGAGTGACACAAGTGAGTGCAAGTTTGGTAGGAGAGTTAGACACTATTCTTATCGCTGCAAGTGATGGAACTTTAGCGACCGACATTAGGCCGCTTATTAGAATGAGCGTTAGTGTAATTGTGGAATCTAATGGACGCAGAGAGAGAGGTAGTGCAGGCGGCGGTCGTCGCCTAGATTATCGTTACTTTCATGATAACAATATGGCGACAGATTATGCTAAAGAAGCAGTGCGACAAGCTCTAGTGAATCTTGAAGCGATCGACGCACCAGCAGGTAATATGACTGTAGTTTTAGCATCGGGCTGGCCGGGAGTATTACTACATGAGGCTGTTGGCCATGGCTTGGAAGGTGACTTCAACCGTCGAGGTAGTTCTGCTTTTTCAGGAAAAATGGGAGAAATGGTCGCATCACCCTTATGCACAGTTGTTGATGATGGTACTTTACAAGATCGTCGTGGTTCATTAACAATCGATGATGAGGGTGTACCAACTGAAAATACTATGCTGATTGAAAAAGGTAAACTGACAGGCTACATGCAGGATAAGCACAATGCACGGTTAATGGGTACCAGTAGCACGGGTAATGGAAGACGTGAATCATACGCACACTTGCCGATGCCAAGAATGACCAATACATACATGCTGCCAGGGGAACATAAAGCAGATGAAGTTATAGCCTCTGTAGATAAAGGCATTTATGCTGTTAATTTTGGTGGTGGCCAGGTAGATATTACGTCAGGGAAGTTCGTCTTTTCAACTAGTGAGGTCTATTTAATCGAAAAGGGTAAAATTACCCAGCCAGTTAAAGGAGCTACATTGATTGGTAACGGTCCTGAAGTTATGAGTCGTATAAGCATGGTAGCAGATGACTTGGAGCTAGATACTGGTGTGGGCAATTGTGGCAAAGAGGGGCAAAATGTGCCCGTTGGCGTAGGACAGCCAACATTGAAAATTGAAGGGTT
>CAJWKF010000029.1 GCA_913042265.1 uncultured Gammaproteobacteria bacterium | reverse complement strand
ACTAGTGACGATGAGACTGAGGCTTTACGCCGAAGACTTCGCGCTATGGAAAGAGATGGTCAGCTCTTAAGAAATCGCAAAAATGCCTATGGTGTCCTTTCTAAAATGAACTTAATCACAGGCAGAGTTACGGGTCACCAAGATGGTTATGGTTTTTTGATACCAGATGAGGCAGGTGAAGACTTATTTCTTAGCCAACGTGAAATGCAAGTTGCACTTCATGGTGACCGTGTTGTTGCACGTATAACAGGTATCGATCGCAGAGGTCGAAAAGAAGGAGCCATCGTTGAAATTATCAAGCATGCTAATGAGCGGATTGTAGGTCGCTTATTTGTAGATGCAGGGATTTATTATTTGATTCCCAATAATCGACGTATCAGTCAAGATATTTTAATACCACCTGAAAGTTTAATGACTGCAAAGGAAGGCCAAATTGTTGAAATAGAAATTACTGCTCAGCCTAACCGTCATCGCTCACCTCTAGGAAAAATAGTTACCATCCTCGGCGACCATCTTGCACCTGGTATGGAAATTGATATTGCCTTACGTGATTTTGAACTTCCTCACGTCTGGACACCCGAAGCACTAATACAAGCTGAGTCTTATGGTGATAACATTCCCAAAAATGCTATTACCGGCCGACTTGACCTTCGTGATCTCCCCTTCGTAACTATCGATGGTGAAGATGCTCGTGACTTTGATGATGCCGTTTATGCTAAACAATTAAAATCAGGTGCTTGGCAGTTATGGGTTGCAATAGCTGATGTTTCCTATTATGTAGATCCCCAAAGCCCTCTAGATATAGATGCCCGAGAACGTGCCACTTCAGTATATTTCCCAAGCCAAGTAATTCCTATGCTGCCAGAAGCATTATCTAATGGTTTATGCTCACTCAACCCAGAAGTTGACCGGCTATGCATGGTCTGTGAAATGGTTATTGGAATTGATGGGCTTCTAGAATCGCATACATTCCATCAGGGTGTGATGAATTCGAAAGCTCGCTTAACTTATACAGAAGTTGCAGCTATGTTGGTAGATACTGATCGCTCATTACGCGAAAAATATTCTCATGTATTGCCAGGCTTAGAATCTATGTATGGTTTGTATAAAGCAATGCTATCTGCTCGAAAACAACGTGGTGCTATCGATTTCGAGTTAACAGAGACTCAGTTTATTTTTGATAAAAATCGCAAAATAGAAGCAATTGAACCGCGAGAGCGAAATGAAGCACACCGTCTAATCGAAGAGTTTATGGTTGCAGCCAATGTCTCTGCAGCTCAGTACATACTTAGTCACGAGATCCCGGCATTATTTCGAGTACATGAAACCCCTTCAGAAGAAAAGCTCTCAGGGCTACGTGAATTTCTCGCAGAATTAGGCTTATCACTCGGCGGAGGTGATGATCCACAGCCTAGTCATTATGCTCAACTGTTAAAGGTTGCCAGCCAACGTGACGACGGGCATTTATTACAAACTGTTATGTTACGTAGCATGAAGCAAGCTATGTACAGCCCAGATAACCTCGGTCACTTTGGTCTGTCTTTAGAGGCTTATGCGCACTTCACTTCCCCAATTCGACGATATCCTGACTTATTAGTACATAGAGCTATTTGTCATATTATCAACCAGAAAAAACTATCTAAATGGCACTATTCTCACGAGTCTATGCTCCAATTAGGTGAACACTGTTCTATGGCAAGCCGCCGCGCCGATGAAGCAACAAGAGATGTTAGCGACTGGCTGAAGTGCGAATTCATGCAGGAAAATGTTGGAAAAATTTATGATGGTGTTGTTAGTGGAGTTACAAGCTTTGGCTTGTTTGTTGAATTAAGCGATATATATATCGAGGGCTTGGTCCACATCACAGCATTAAAAAATGATTATTATCAATTTGATGCAGCAGCACATCGTTTAACTGGCGAACGATCAAGAACAATCTACCGTCTTGCAGATAAAGTTAAAGTTAAAGTAGTGCGGGTGGATTTAGATGATAAAAAAATTGACCTAGAACTGGCTTAGTCTAATATTTTCCTTGACCAGAAAAATAAAGGCCGTAGAATTATCTGCTTGCTAAATGATTGCCAGTTACTCTATCTGGTTTTACATTATAGTGGTGAGTGTAGCTCAGTTGGTAGAGTCCCGGATTGTGATTCCGGTTGTCGTGGGTTCGAGCCCCATCATTCACCCCATTTATTTTGATATCAAGTAAATCGACTCTAGAAATAAGCAGTCATTACATTAGTTAAAATTACTCTATTATTATTTTTCGTTGATTATCACAACCTCTGTATATGCTGCATAGAAAACAATTGATGCTAAATTATATAGATACAAATAATAAAACATTCTTGTTGCAGCATGCCCTTTGATACACGTATATAGGTCATACCAAACACACCTAGTGTTCCTGTATGCCTTAAATGACTTTACGGGCTTTCATATCATATTATTTTTTTTCTGCATCACGGTGGGCCTCTGAACAATAATACTTATTGTCTAATGAGATCGCTTCTTTCTGTGCAATATGTAATCCGCAATGGTCGCAAGATACCATTTTTTCGGCACTTCCACTTGACAATGAAGACTGTTTATTCTTGCGTAAAATACTCCCAACAATTATGTAGAGTAATAAACCAATCGCAATTAAAACTAAAATCCGCATACTAAAGTCCCACGCATATAAGATAAAGATTCACAATAAGGACACCCTTTTTTGTTGAAAGTTGCTAAAACTATACCCGAGAAGCTCTCTTCCGTTCATGCTCTAGCAAGAATTTCTTCCGAACTCGCAGTGATTTAGGTGTCACTTCCAACAGTTCATCCTCTCCGATAAATTCAAGTGCTTGTTCTAGGCTCATCCTAATAGGCGGCGTTAGCGCAATTGCTTCATCCGTTCCCGATGCCCTAACGTTAGTCAACTGCTTACCTTTCAATGGATTGACGACTAGATCATTATCGCGAGAATGTATTCCAATGACCATACCTTCATAAACTTCATCTCCATGACCAACAAACATTCGACCACGTTCTTGTAAATTAAAAATAGCAAAGGCAACTGCTTTACCTACACCATTAGCAATTAGAACTCCATTGAGCCGATTACCGAAATCTCCTGGCTTCACTGCAGCATAATGATCAAAGACGCTATATATCAAACCTGTACCTTGAGTTGCTGTCAAGAACTCAGTTCTAAAACCAATCAAACCTCGTGAAGGAATAGTAAAGTCTAAGCGTACACGTCCTTTTCCATCTGGAACCATATTGGAGAGCTGAGCACCCCGCTCTCCCAATTTTTCCATAATCGTACCTTGATGTTCTGCTTCAACATCTGCCGTCACAGATTCGTATGGCTCTTCTTTGATGCCATCGACTTCGCGAATGATTACTTCTGGACGAGACACTCCCATTTCATAACCTTCACGGCGCATGTTTTCGATTAAGACAGATAAATGTAGTTCACCTCGTCCTGACACTCGAAACTTATCAGGATCTTCCGGTGTTTGTTCAACACGCAAAGCAACGTTATGTATTAGCTCTCTCTCTAGGCGCTCTTTGATTTGACGTGTAGTAACAAACTTACCCTCTTTACCAGCAAAAGGTGAATTATTAACTTGAAAGGTCATCGTGACCGTTGGCTCATCTACGGTCAATGGTGAAAGAGCTTCAACGGCTGTAGGATCGCACAAGGTATCTGAAATGTTGAGTGGGTCTAAACCAGTAAAAGCAATAATATCTCCAGCCTGCGCTGAATCTACTTCTTCGCGCTTCAATCCCATAAAGCCCATGACTTTCAGAACACGACCATTTCGTGTTTTTCCTTCAGTATCTATAACAGTAACAGGTGTATGTGCTGTAACTATACCGCGCTCAATGCGGCCAACACCAATAACACCAACATAGCTATTATAATCTAGTGAAGTTACTTGCATACGAAATGGTCCGTCTGCATTGACTTTTGGAGCTGCGACTTTATCTACCACTAACTGGAATAACGGCGTCATATCACCCGAGCTCACGTCATCTTCCATACCTGCGAAGCCATTAAGACCAGAAGCATAAATGACCTCAAAGTCGAGTTGTTCATCCGTTGCATCCAAATTAGCAAACAAATCAAATGTTTGATCTAAAACCCAGCCGGGTCTGGCGCTTGGCTTATCTATTTTATTTATAACTACAATCGGTTTCAGTCCTTGAGCCAAGGCTTTTTGAGTTACAAAACGAGTTTGCGGCATAGGCCCTTCAGAGGAGTCGACTAACAACAATACTGAGTCAACCATGGATAAAACTCGTTCCACCTCACCACCAAAATCAGCATGGCCGGGTGTGTCAACAATATTAATATGATAATCATTCCAACGAATAGCAGTATTTTTCGATAAGATTGTGATGCCTCGCTCACGTTCTAAATCATTTGAATCCATTACCCGTTCCTGCAACTCTTCATGCTCACTGAAGGTTCCCGACTGCCGTAATAACTGATCAACCAAGGTTGTTTTCCCGTGATCCACATGCGCAATTATTGCGATGTTACGTAACTTGCTAATTTCTCTTTTAGTAGATGTCATTATTCTCAGTTCTTTTTAAAGTTCTATTTTATATCTGTGAATGGGTTGATAAACCTGAAAAAATTATTTTTTCAATGCTTCTGAAAGATGGGGGCCAATTTGAGTAAGTAATTGCTGATGAATATTAAAATTACCAGCGACTAGATTACCGTGTTCCATATAATTTTCACCACCGATAAAGTCACTCACAACTCCACCAGCTTCTTCAATCAAGAGGACACCAGCTGCTAAATCCCATTTCTGGAGTCCTAATTCCCAATAAGCATCAACACGTCCCGCCGCGACATATGCCAGATCTAATGCCGCAGATCCTCCGCGTCTCAAATCAGATACTTCTGGAAAAACAGCTTTGAAAGTCGCTAGATATGCAGGGAAGTGCTCATGGTATTTAAATGGAAATCCCGTAGAAATTAGACTTCCCTCTAATGTTTTTTGTTTTGTGACACGAAGTCTACGATCATTCAATTGCGCCCCTGCACCACGGGATGCGGTAAATAATTCGTCTCTTAGTGGATCATAGATTACACCATGTTCTATTCTTCCACGCACCATGACCCCAACTGATACACAATAATGCGGAAAACCATGTAGAAAATTCGCTGTCCCATCCAGAGGATCGATTATCCAGACAATGTCATTATCGCCGTGTTTACCTGATTCTTCAGCTAAAATAGCATGGTCAGGATAGGATTTATGTATAACACTAATGATTTCTTGCTCAGCTAGGCGATCTACATCCGTAACGAAATCATTACGTCCTTTTGTGGTCACTTCAAGATGTTCAACGTGCTGAAGTGAGCGAATAATAATATTACCCGCACTGCGCGCTGCTCGAATAGCAATATTCAACATTGGGTGCATAAACTAATTTTTCCAGAGAAAATAAACATATAGTTAGCACGAAATGACTTAACATGCAGTGCGTCTAACAAAGCCAAACATTATAACAATAAATCATTTCTCTATCAGATTAAGTTTCAACTAGTTGGACAGCCTAATTAAATCCTGCTAGCCTCCTTGTCATTGCTTAAACGCAATATCACAATGGAACATGTTCCACCAAATAATTTCTAAGGAGTACAGAGAATGAAATCGTTAACAAAATTAGGTGCATTGGTTTTGCCATTAGTCTTAATAACAGGTTGTGCTACACACAGTCATACTTTAGCTGACATTAGTAACATTCAAGCTGTCAAAGATCACTTTGCTCGTGTTGAAGCTCACGTTGGACAAGTTGAAAACACTGCTAACGTAGCACTAACAACTGCCCGTGATGCAAGCTCGAAAGTTGACCGTATGTTTCATAAAGCAATGAGCAAATAAAACCCATTGCTTAAGCTTTCTTAAAAAGAGCCGAGAATTTATTCTCGGCTTTTTTTTGCCCTGATTTAGCTAATTATCTTATAGCACTTCACCAGGCATTAAAGATGTCCAAACTGACTCACCAGTCAGCTGCATTACTTCTTCCGCTATTTCGTTCGCCTGCTTCTGACTGTCAAACGGCCCAATTAACACTTCACCTGCAGCCCCTCTGAGGGGCCAAAAATAACTTTCTAAATCTAATTTAATCAAAGCTAAGTTAAGTTTCTTCTTTACATCATTAGTAAGACCAGAATGAATAAACCAAACATCTTCAACTACATTACTTTCGAATTGATCATTAGCCCGTGGTACTCCTAAGTGTTCTTCAATCATAGCTCGTGCAAACACCCAGTCATCATCATAAAGTTTATCTTTTTCCGCCATAATAGCTTTGGCTACAGGCGTCATATTATTTTTATCAATCTCCATATCATCGTATACTTCATGAGCTTCAACATAAAGAGTACCTCGATACATTGCGGCTTTAAAAGGTTGGTAAACAATTTCAACTTCTGTGTTGAGAGGTACTTTCCCAAACAAATGTTCGATATCTTCCGGGTATAAGCGGATGCATCCATGACTTACACGAAGGCCTACACCATATGGTCTATTTGTTCCGTGCAACAAGTAACCAGGCATACCCAAGCGCATTTTAAAGGCTCCTAAAGGGTTATCAGGACCAGCAGGAACAACTTTAGGTAAAGGGTCCCCATTTGCTAGATGTTCTGCTAGCACAGATTCAGGGACTGTCCAGGTCGGATTCTTTACCTTCTGAATTATTTTGGACTTGCCTAAGGGTGTTTGCCAGCCTTCGCGGCCGATACCAATAGGATGCGTAATAACTTTTTTCGGCTGACCTGCTTCTTGCTTTGGGTAATAATACAATCGCATTTCTGCTAAATTAATCACGATCCCTTTTTGGGGGCCTGCTGGTAGAATAAATTGATTAGGCACAAGTACGCGTTGCCCACTTCCAGGTAACCAAATATCTACACCCGGGTTTGCGCTAGCCATCTCACTATAACCAATATCAAAACGTCGCCCGATATCTAGTAATGTGTCTTCCGCCCGACTAAAAACAATTAGATTATGACCTACCACACGCGTTGTATCATCTGGTAAATAAAATGTAGTCGCATTGGCTGAAGGCATAGCCAGACAGACAAAAAGCCACCTAATCAAATAACGCATTCTTCTTCCTAAGCCACTTCAACATTGACTTTACTATTATACATGGATTTTTTTTTGATTCTAAAGCAAATTATTTACATCTGAAGGTGACAAGATAGTAGAATCTGCTTTGCCTTCATTCCCCTGCTAGCGTAATCTAACGACATGAAAAATTATTTGCTACTTGTTTTTATCTTAATAGCTCTATCTGGCTGTTCCACTCTCAACACAACTCCTATTCCTGACCCTGAGGAAAACTGGAGTGTGGAACGAATATATTCAGAAGCTACCAAAGCATTAGAATATGAAGACTATGCAACTGCAATTAAGTACTTTAACTTATTAGAAGCTCGTTTTCCTTTTGGCGAATATGCCCAACAATCCTTAATGGATAGTGCTTATACTCACTACAAAGCAGATGAGCCTGAAAAAGCACTAGCGACGATAGACCGTTTTATTCGTGTTTATCCTCTGAATCCTAAACTTGATTATGCTATCTATCTTCGTGGACTCATCAATTTCACACGTGATGTCGGCATTATAGAGAAATACATTCCTCGTGACGAAACACAACGTGATCCGGGTTCAGCTCAATTCGCTCTCCAAGATTTCACCAAACTAATCAATCGCTACCCAACTAGTGAATACAGTGAAGATGCGAGCCAACGTATCGTGTATTTGCGTAATCGGTTAGCACAGCATGAGGTTAATGTCGCACATTTTTATCTTCGTAGGGGTGCTTATATTGCCGCTTTGAATAGAGGGAAATATGTTATTGAGAATTACCAAAGAACACCTGCCATGCCAGAAGCATTAGCATTAACAGCTAGAGCCTATAAAATACTAGGGCTTCAAGATCTCTCAGATGATGCTATCCGGGTACTTGAAATCAATTATCCTCAATATCCTGAACTAAACTCATTAAGAGAAATTACTCTCGAGTAGGAATAACCACAAAATTTAAATCTTATTGAAATAAATTCAGATCTCCGAGCCTCTTATCAAACAGCAGATTCGCCTTCTTCGCCAGTACGAATCCTAATAACTTGCTCAATGGATGTCACAAATATTTTACCATCACCTATACGTCCTGTGTGTGCTGCCTTCGTTATAGCCTCAATACAAATCTCAACCTGATCTTCAGACAACACTATTTCCAATTTAATTTTTGGTAAAAAGTCTACAACGTATTCAGCGCCTCTGTAGAGCTCGGTATGTCCTTTTTGTCGACCAAACCCTTTGACTTCAGAAACGGTTAACCCTGTGACTCCAACATCCGACAATGCTTCTCGTACATCATCTAATTTAAAGGGCTTGATAATAGCTTCAACCTTTTTCATTTTCTCCTCACTCCATTTTAGAATTTATTGTATAGCCTGATGTAATAGGATAGCGCCTATCTCTTCCAAATGCACGATCAGTAATACGTATTCCTGGCGGAGCCTGTCGACGTTTATATTCATTGCGATCGACTAAGCCAATTACTCTTGCTATCAGCTCTGGATCATTACCCATTTCTACCATCTCTTCAAAACAGAGATCATTTGCAATATATTGTTCAAGCAAGACGTCTAGTATTTCATAAGCTGGCAGACTATCTTGGTCTAATTGTTGATCTGCTAGCTCTGCTGATGGAGCCCGAGTAATAATCCGACTAGGTATTATTTCTTTAAGGTTATTCCGATAATTAGCCAACTTATAAACCAATGTCTTGTAAACATCTTTTAAAGGTGAAAACCCCCCCGCCATATCACCATATAATGTTGAATAACCTACTGCCATCTCACTCTTATTCCCAGTTGATAACACCATTGCACCTGTTTTATTTGACAACGCCATTAAAAATACACCTCTAGAGCGCGCTTGAATATTTTCTTCCGTTATATCGGGTGCCATACCTACAAAAAGGTCTGCTAGACTTTCATTAAATTGCTTAACTATAGGATCAATTGGAATTACACTGTGTCTTACATTTAAACCCCTTGCCATCTCAGCCGCATCATCTAGACTCATTTGAGATGTATATTTTGATGGCATCATGACTGTTTTGACTCTATCTGCTCCAATTGCATCTACAGCTAAAGCTAAAGTCATAGCTGAGTCAATACCTCCTGATAGACCAATAACGACAGTTGGAAAGTCATTTTTCTCAATGTAATCCCTCAATCCCACAACCAATCCACGATAAATCATTTCTAAATCTGACTCTCTTGAAACCACCTCACCCACCAAGTTTAATTTTCCATCCTGTTGTCGAACAATATTTACTGGAAATAGGCCTTCCTGCCAAGCAGGAGCTCTAGCAACTTTTTGACCCTTATCTGAAATAACAAATGATCCACCATCAAATACTAATTCATCTTGCCCTCCAACTTGATTGACATACACAATAGGTAAGCCAACTTCTGCAACTCGCTGTCTCACCTCAACTTCGCGTAACTGACATTTACCCTGTCGGTAAGGGGAAGCATTTAGATTTAGAATAATTTCTGCACCTTGATCAGCTGCTTGACTTGCTGGTCCTGTAAACCATATATCTTCACAAATAGTGATACCAAACTTAATTCCCTCACACTCGAAAATACCAGGCAAATCACCTTTAACAAAATATCGTTTTTCATCGAATACACTATAGTTAGGTAAATATTGTTTTGAATATGTAACTAGATATTGACCATCTAAAATAACGGATGCTGAATTGTACAAATCTTCTCTTACTTTACCTGATGGGTGGCCGATCAAGATCGCAATTCCATACAAATCTTTTTTTAATTTTTCTAATCCGGACTCGACTCGTTTGATGAAATCCGGTCTGTGTAATAAGTCTTCTGGGGGGTAGCCTGTTAAGGCTAGTTCAGGAAAAACAATCAAGCCTGCATTTAAATTATCACGTGCATGTTCAGCGGCATCAATTATCTTTTTTACGTTGCCTGACACATCTCCAACGACTGTATTGATTTGTCCCATGACTAAACAACAGTTATTACTCATTATCGTCAAGCCAATGCAGCCAGCATAGTATCACCCATTTCATCAGGTGATTTCGCTATCTTTACACCAGCAGATTTTAAAGCTATTAGTTTTGCTTCAGCAGTACCTTTGCCACCACTAATAATAGCTCCAGCATGGCCCATTTTTTTACCCGATGGTGCTGTTAAACCAGCAATATAAGCTACTACAGGCTTTGTCACATAAGATTGAATATAGGCTGCAGCATCTTCTTCTGCTTGGCCTCCAATCTCACCCACCATTACAATCCCTTCTGTCTGTGGATCAGCCTCGAATAGGGCTAAACAATCAATAAAGTTCATGCCATGAATCGGGTCGCCACCGATTCCAATACAAGTACTCTGACCTAGACCATTTTTTGTTGTTTGATCCACTGCCTCATAAGTCAATGTACCTGAGCGAGATACAATGCCAATCTTTCCTGCTAGATGAATATCCCCAGGCATAATACCAATTTTGCATTCACCGGGGGTTATTAAACCAGGACAATTGGGGCCTATGAGAATAGCACCATATTGTTTTAGAGCATGCTTAACTCTCAACATATCCAGCACAGGAATTCCTTCAGTAATACAGGTAATAATTTTAATACCCGCGTCTGCCGCTTCTAATATAGCATCGGCTGCAAAAGCAGCTGGTACATAAATCATAGTCGCATCAGCACCAGTTTCCAAGACTGCATCATAGACAGTATTGAACACAGGTAGGTCCAGATGTCTTTGTCCTCCTTTTCCGGGGGTAACACCACCTACGAGAACGGTACCATAAGCAATTGCTTGTTCAGAATGAAACGTGCCTTGTTTGCCAGTAA
>CAJWKF010000028.1 GCA_913042265.1 uncultured Gammaproteobacteria bacterium | reverse complement strand
TTATTTCATCAATATGCCCTAGTGTTAAACCAATATCATCTAGCCCTTTTATCAGGCAATCTTTTTTAAACCCATCGATCTCAAAAGCTAATTTTGAACCGTTAGGTAAAGTAATACTTTGGCTTGGTAAGTCTACTTGAAGTCTATAGCCAGGCTTTGCTGCAACATCGTTAAACAGCCCCTCGACAACCATTTCGTCCAATTCGACCGCTAATATTCCATTCTTGCTGGTGTTATTGAAAAAAATATCAGCAAAGCTTGTGGCAATAACGACTCTGATACCAAAGTCTTCTAATGCCCAAACTGCATGTTCGCGACTTGAACCACAGCCAAAATTCTCACGCGCCAATAAAATGCTGCCACCTTCATAGCGCGGTAAGTTGAGCACAAATTTGGTGTTAAGTGGGCGATGTTTACATGACTCGCCTGGTTTGCCTAAATCTAAGTAACGCCATTCATCAAACAAGTTAGGCCCAAAACCACTGCGCTTTATCGACTTTAAGAATTGTTTTGGAATAATAGCATCAGTATCTACATTGGGTCTGTCAATGGGTATAACTATGCCGTCTTCAATTGTAAATGGTTGCATTGGGTAATCTTTTTTATTTAAATGGGAAACAGCCTACTTTCGTATTTGAAAGAAGGACAAGTATATCAACTAAAACCTTTATAATTGACCTTTAAAATCTATAAATACCATTCTAATTAGCTAACGATCATTAATGAGGTTTTTTTAAAGCCATTTTTCTGTGTTTTTTTCTAAAATAAATCAAGCTACCGGGTACAATCAAAGTAATAATTATAAAAAATAAAATAACTAATGGCCATATAATCGGGCGATTCCAAATTTGCTGAAGATCGAAACGCTTTTCAGCATCAATTCGACGATATTTCATCAGGTTATTAGCCATTAAGTTTGGCTTTACATTTTTATTCCAAGTATGAAAAAGCGAGAATTGTTTAGGATGATAGCCCCAAATCCAAGGTGCATCGTCAGTCACGATCTTCAGCATACGATCAATCAAAACCTGCCTTTCAAAAATATTAGGCATAACCCGCATTTTTTCAAATAAACGATCAAACTCAGGGTTTTGATAGTTTGCTGCATTTTCACCACTTGATATGGCTTTGCTATTCGGGCCATATAGTAAGAAGAGAAAATTTTCTGGATCAGGGTAATCAGCATTCCACCCCCATTGAAATATTTGAGCTTGACCATTACGCATTTTATCTTGAAAACGATTATAGTCAGTGCTTCTAATCACTAACTGAACACCTAGCTTTTGAAACTGTTTTCGTAACCAATCAAATTGTGCTCTAGCTTCAGGGCCACTAGAAGGAGCATCAAGGAACAAAGTTAATGGTTCACCGCTGTCAACTGCTCGGCCATTTGGATATCCAGCCTCAGCTAGTAATAATCGTGCCTCCTCAATGGGCCTACGTTTAACCTCACTCCCTTGCCACTCATAAACTTTATGATTTACTCCTGCCTCACCAGTTTTATAACCAAATATTCCTGGAGGAATTGGACCTTGGGCAGCAATTCCTCTCCCATTTAAAAAAATAGAAATATATTCCTCATAATCAATCGCAATTGATATTGCTTGTCGCAATTTACGAGCTTGTTCTGAATTACCACCAACGACAGCATCTTGCATGTTAAAGCCAGTATAGTAAGTAGAGGTTCCAACTGCAGTTCTTAATTGCACGCCTTTTTCAGCCATTTCTTGACTAAGGCCAAAATCGCCACCACTTCCAACTTGAATTGCTTGGTCAAAACTATCAGAACTTATACCACTTACATCATAGTAACCTTGCAAAAACTTATTCCAATATGATGTTTGTTCTTTTTCTAATAAAAAAACAATCTTGTCAACAAATGGAATCTGCTTATTAGCATCATCAAGCAAACCATTCTCTGTGTCGGAGCGCTCTCCTTCTGCTGGGTAGTAGTCTGCTCTATAATAAGGGTTCTTCTCCAGCACCATTTGACTATTAGGATCATTTTCTGTCAGTTGATAAGGTCCTGTCCCAACTGGAAACCAGTCCATAGTAATATTGCGCTTTATTAATCCTTTTTGTCGATAGAAATCATCAGCTTCCCAAGGGACAGCTGCAAAGAAGGGCATTGCTAGCCAGTAACGTAACTGAGGATACTTCCCGTATACTTTTATTTGATAGCTATAGCGATCAACTTGATTGACACCTTCAATTGAAGAGCCCCTTAAATCAAAAGTTTCCCCAGACTTAGATCTATCCCTTAGTAATTTCGCATAACTTGATAAGCCCACGATATATTCACTCATCAACCCCAATATAGGTGAATGCGTTTCAGGGCTTGCTAATCGTTTAATTTGATAAATATAATCTTCAGCTGTCAACTCTCTAGTACTTTGCAGCTCAAAGTCAGACAAGGTGGAGATATTGTCGAGCTCTTTTGGTTCAAGTTGATGATATAAAAAGTCACCATACTTATCCTTAACAAATGCGGGATGAGGTTGAAATTTAATATTCGGTTTAATAGTCACTGTGTAAACACTAAAAGCTACGTCACCTCCTGAATCCTCATCAACTATAGCTCTGCCAATCTCATCAAAATATTCGACTGTAGGTAATGATGTTGCAGTTAAAGGAACAAGTTCATATGGCCGCTTCAGATAATGGTACTGTAATGGCGGCTCATAAATTTGTCCCGTAAAACTAGCCTCATTTGAACTATATGACCTAGCTGGATCAAGATGTTTCGGACGTAAAGTAAAAGAACTATACAAAATGTTTTCTTTTGCTTGCTCACCAGAATATGGGGAATTGATCGCATTTAAATCACAGCCCGTTAAGGCAAGTAATAAAAAAATATAAAAGTACGATAAAAATCGTATCATAAGATAAACCCATTTCAATAGTGAAGTTATTATAAACGGTTCAGAGGGTTACTGCCGGTTTCAGAAACAGGTAGACTAGGCGAGTTTTATTTGTTCATTTGTTAATTTTAGGAGACTACCTATGGGTTTTTTACAAGGCAAACGAGTTTTAATTGTTGGTGTTGCCAGTCCACGTTCTATTGCTGCTGGAATTGCTCTAGCCATGGCACGTGAGGGAGCTGAAATCGCTTTTACGTACCAAAATGATAAACTCAAATCTCGTGTTGAAAAAATCGCAACTGAATGTAATGCTGATCCTAAATTATTATTTCCATGTGATGTTGCTAGCGACGACCAAATTACTCAAGTCTTTGATCAACTAAGTAAACAGTGGGATGGTTTAGACATTATTGTTCACTCTGTCGGTTTCGCACCCAGAGAACAGCTTCAAGGAAGCTATGTTGACAGTGTTACACGAGAAGGGTTTGCCATAGCCCATGATATCAGTGCATATAGTTTTGCAGCTCTAGCTAAAGCTGGAAAAGACATGATGGCAGGGCGCAATGGGGCCTTATTAACCTTGAGCTACTTGGGTGCTGTGCGAGCTATCGATAATTACAATGTAATGGGTGTTGCTAAGGCTAGCCTAGAAGCCAATGTCCGTTATATGGCTTATTCCTTGGGAGAACATGGCATTCGCGTCAATGCCATATCAGCTGGGCCCATCAAGACCCTTGCCTCAGCAGGTATTAGTGATTTTGGTAAAATGCTTGCCTATGGAGAACGTAATTCACCGCTACACCGTAATGTCACAATTGAAGAAGTTGGTAATGTTGCAGCTTTCTTGTGCTCTGACCTTGCATCCGGTGTCACCGGTGAAATCACCTATGTAGATGCAGGTTATAATATTGTCGGTATTGGTGATAAGTAAACACTTCAATACGCCCATAAAAAAGGTGCCTACGGCGCCTTTTTTCTTAAATATATATCAACTCGTTATCTAAAGTAATCTGATGAAATTTCAATATCCGATTCTGCCTTCAAACTTTCTATAAAAGCACGAAGCTCACTATCACCATAGTGCTGCACAAGATATGAAGACAAGCCATCCCTATCTTCCTTAGATGCATCATCAAGCCCCCCCTCTATAACTGCAGTCAACCTAATAAGCACATAATTGCCATTACGATCGGTAAACCCATGATAAATTGAATTTTCATTGGGTTTTTCCATTCCATACACTTCATCTAAAATTTCTCTATCTATTGTATTCTCGCTCCGTTCAATAAGTAGGGTTTCATGCCATTCATATTTGGAGAAAAGTGACTTAACATCGGTACCATCCTCTACTTTTTCAAGAAGCTTTTCACCAACCTCAGTAGCTTTATTTTTGGCACTTTGAGCCTTTAATTTTAACTTTATATCATCAGAAACCACATCAAAAGGTAATTGACCACTTAAGACATGCTCATTCCTGTGAAGCACAACCATGTGCGAATCTGTTAGCTCAATGACCGTACTATTAAGCCCTTCGAGTAAAACCTCATCAGTGAAAGCGATGTTAACAACATTTTTATCTGCAGTAATACCCTCGCCACCCTCACGAGTAAATAACTTGGACGTCTTGATTTTAAGAGCAAGTTCTTCAGAAGCTAGTACTAAGCTATCTGGATTTTCATAACTTAATTCAGCTAATTTCTCCGCTTGCTCAAAAAACAACTGTTCTGCTTCTTGGCCACGTATATTATTTTCAATTTCTTTTCTCACAGCAGAAAAGTCTTTTCCTACCGAATTCACAATCCCTGTTAACTTTACTAAATGATGGCCAGAATCAGTTTTAATGATGCTGCTAACATCATTAACATTGTCCAATGAAAAGACTGCGTTTTCAAAAGCAGGTTCCATTATACCCCGTTGAAATGAGCCTAAATCACCACCTTCTTGAGCAGAACCAGGGTCTTGAGATAATTCTTTAGCCACGGAAGAGAAATCTTCACCTTGTGATAAACGATACTCAACAGCTGTTAAAATCTTAATTGCTTCTTTAGAGTCACCTTCAATTAAGATATGGCTAGCTTGTCGTTGCTCAGGGCTCATAAACTGCCCCTTGTTATCAGTATAAAATTGCTCCATAACAGTCTCACTAACATCAAGAGTACTAGCTAGCCCTTCGACAGATAACTCAATATAATCAATTGAAACTCGTTCGGGAGTTGTATATTGGCTCTTTTGCTTTTTATAAAAAGCCTCTGCCTCCTCCTCACTAATGACAATACTAGCGGCTATTGGCGAGGCATCGATCACCCCGTAGGCAATTTCACGCTTTTGCTTTTCAATCCTTAGTAAGTTATCAACATCATATTTTGTGGTTGTAGCCGTTTTCTTAATACTATTACCCAGTTCTTTAATCATTAGGTCAGTACGTAATTGATTTTCATAACTAGTGGGAGAAAAGCCAGCACGTGCCAACAACATTTTGTAGCGTTCTGTATCAAATTTTCCTTCAACCTGGAAAGCCTTAGTCTGCTGAATAGCCATATTAATATAACCATCAGACACATACTGCCCTAAAGACTTATTTGTACTAAAAAGTAGCTTTTGCTCAATTAGTCCATTCAGGACATTCTGTTTAGTAATTTCATTATCAAATAGACTCGGCTCAAAATCATCACCCATCATTTCTCGCATACGTTCTCGATATTGCTTGAGGGAACGCTGAAACTCAGCCTGTTTGATAGGCTCACCGTTTACACTTGCAACAACGATATCAGATGGTCCTGTTATATATGAGTTAACACCCCACAAAGCAAATGGAATTGTAATCAACCCAACAATAAACCAAGCGACCCAACCTTGAGCTCGTTCACGAATGAAATGCAACATATGACTTAACCTGCAAAAATCCTACATTAGCTAATAATTAAGCAAAAAAAAGGCGCATTATATGCACCCCTCACGATATTGGTCTCGCCTGCCACCTCGCCTACCACTTATGTTCGAGATGAGTATATATCATTTGATACGGTTTGAGACAACCTTTCGCTGTGAACCGTTGGACTATATGGCTCTTATAAAAAAAAAGGATACCCTTTGGTATCCTTTTACATACATTAATGGCGGAGCGGACGGGACTCGAACCCGCGACCTCCGGCGTGACAGGCCAGCATTCTAACCAGCTGAACTACCGCTCCAATTTTTCTGGTGGGTGTTGAGGGGATCGAACCCCCGACCCTCGCCTTGTAAGGGCGATGCTCTCCCAGCTGAGCTAAACACCCTGCAGAAAAAAAAAGCAAGTCTACAGCTTCTTTTAATGCTTTACCAGCTTTATGAATTTATTATTTAGGGTTCACAGCATCTTTCAATGCTTTACCAGCTTTAAAGGCAGGTATCTTTGCAGCTGCGATTGCTATTTCTTCACCCGTGCGTGGGTTCCGGCCAGTGCGTGCTGCACGGTCACGAACAGAGAATGTTCCAAAGCCAACCAAAGTAACTTGATTGCCTGAGCTTAAAGCATTAGTAACTGCAGAAGTCATTCCATCAACAGCTAGTGCTGCTTTAGCTTTTGAAATATCGGCAGAGCTTGCTATTGCATCAATCAGTTCAGATTTATTCACGGTTTAATTCCTCTTCTTATTAGTATAATTATCTAAAGTCCATGCCCAACAGCACATCGTATTTGTAGGCAACATGTATATAACTACAGCATAATGAAGGTGTCAAGATCCTTCCGGAACTTTCCTACAATCTTTTATTTCCTGCACTGTCTAACCTTCATCTTAACTAGCTAATTTTATTACCTCATAGCCTACTGCAATAATGGTTATCATTCATCAAGCTCACGTAACCATGCTTTAGTTATTTCGACATATTGTTCTACAGAAATTGTCTCTGGGCGTTGCTTTAAATCAATACCTAACCTCTCCAAAGCAACAGTAGATATCATATTTTTCAAGGTGTTAGAGATTGTTTTTCGACGTTGCGAAAAGGCTTTTGTCACCACCGTACTTAAGGCGCTTATAGGTACTTCACCACTATAATTCTGGCTAAATGGTTTCAAATAAATAATTGCTGAATCTACTTTCGGCTTCGGCTCAAATGCCTCTGGAGGGACGGTGAAAAGCTGCACTACTTCACATTGGTACTGCACCATTATACTGAGTCGACCATAAGTTTTCGAACCTGGTTGCGCACAAATTCGCTGCACAACTTCTAGCTGTAGCATAAAACACATATCCTGAATATATTTAGACTGAGATAACAAATTAAATAATAATGGAGTAGTAATGTTATATGGCAAATTTCCTATCACTCTTAACTTTTTATCGTCCAAGACTAACTTCCCATAATCAAAAGCTAATGCATCAGCTTGATGAACAAATAACTGGGAATATGAACTAAGATTCTTTTCTAGAAGGGGTACAAGATCCCTATCTAATTCTATGACGTCTAATCGATGACAAGACTTTACTAATGATTCTGTAATCGCACCCCGACCGGGTCCAATCTCGACAAGATGCTCATCTATTTGCGGATCGATAGCCGCTACAATGTCAGCAATAACCATCTCATCTTGTAAAAAATTCTGCCCAAAACGTTTTCTTGCTCTAAGCCTATTTTTCAGCACGTTTTTGCCTTTCCATGCTACTAATCATCATTTTAGCCATCTGCAGAGCCGACTCTAAACTTCCAGTACTAGCTTCTCCTGTTCCAGCTAAGTCTAGGGCTGTGCCATGATCAACTGAAGTACGAATATATGGTAAGCCCAATGTAATATTGACAGCACTAGAAAAGCCTAAATGCTTTAAAACTGGTAGGCCTTGATCGTGATACATTGCTAAAACCACATCAAACGTATCAACTTTATCTTTAACAAAGACTGTATCTGCTGGCCATGGGCCAGAAACTTTTAAACCTTCTCCTCGAAAAAACTCAATAACAGGCGTGATGACATCTATTTCTTCACGACCTAAATGGCCCTCTTCGCCGGAGTGTGGGTTCAAACCACAAACAGCAATCTTGGGTTCTGAAATGCCATACTGCGATATCAAGCTGTCATGAAGAATGCTGATAGTCTTTTTAAGTGAGGCTACCGTAATAGCTTCACTAACTGCTTTCAAAGGTAGATGAGTTGTCGCTAACGCAACTCGTAAAGATGATGAAACCAACATCATCACTACTTTTTCAACGCCTGCCTGCTCCGCTAAAAATTCTGTATGACCTGTGAAAGCGATTCCAGCTTCGTTGATAACTCCTTTGTGAACAGGTCCAGTTACCATTGCATCAAACTCACCAGACTGACACCCT
This sequence comes from uncultured Gammaproteobacteria bacterium, assembly GCA_913042265.1. GTDB lineage: Bacteria > Pseudomonadota > Gammaproteobacteria > Nitrosococcales > Methylophagaceae. The sequence goes on along the minus strand of CAJWKF010000028.1, from coordinate 4,201 downwards.
GTTAGCGCTCTTGTTAAGGTACGCAAAACATACTTCGCATTGCGACTATTTAATACTCCAGCTTCAACCGGCACAATTAACTGTTCGGGTAAGAACCGTAAAACACCAGCTGGTGTCTCCTGTCGTTTTTGTTTCAAATCTGCCATTTCAAGTTGAGCCATGACTCCCAACTGTTCTGCACGTTGAGCAAGTAGTTCAGGATCTGCAATTGTAATTAAGTCATAGTCCTGGTGCTGTAAAGCTAACTGAATTGCTATATCGGGCCCAATACCCGCCGGCTCACCAGTTGTCAGTACAATCCGCGAAGGCTCTCTCAAAAGTCACGGTACTCAACATAAGACGAATCACGGAGTTCACGTAACCAAGTATCTACCTCTTCTGCCATTTTTCGACTATGGATTTGTTCGCGTGCTTTACTACGTTTATACTCATCTGCCATATTTTGCTCACGGCGGTCATGTAATAAAATTAGGTGCCAACCAAAACGACTTTTAAAAGCTTCACTCATTTCATTTTTTGCTAGAGCATTCATACGTTGTTCAAATTCTGGCACCATCGTACCTGGCGAAGACCACCCTAAGCTACCACCCCGAAGTGCTGACACCATATCATCCGAATGTGCGCGAGCTAACTCTGAAAACTTTTGACCATTCTCTACCCGAAGTCTTAACCCATCTAGACGATTCTTTGCATCATTATCTGAGACCAGATCGTTTGTATTGATTAGTATGTGGCTCGCTGACGTTTGTTTCACCATATGTGTTTCCTGACTGTTCTTGTCAGCTAATTTAACAAGATGGAACCCACTAGCACTTCGAATAACTTCAGTCACTTCTGACACAATTAATTTTGGTACTTGAGTAGCAAACAAACTTGGTAATTCACCTTGTGTCCGCCAGCCTAATTCTCCACCCTCGAGTGCGTTTTGACCATCTGAATAGCCCGAAGCAATCTCAGAAAAATCACCTCCTTCAGCTAGTAGTAACTTTACTTTTTTCAATTTTTTCTGTGCTGCCTGAACCTGCTTGGGCGATGCTGCCTCAGGAACACTAATTAAAATGTGTAATAAATAGTAAGCATCTTCTATTCCACCCTGGGATTCTTGTGTAGCTAAAAATCTATCTATTTCACGTGTCGAGACAATAATTTTGTCCCCAACCTGCACTTTGTGCAAGCGACTAATAGTCATATCTCCGCGTATGGTTTCCCTAAACACATCATAATCATAGCCATCAGCCACAATGACATCGCGGAACTGACTCATTGACATATTATTGTTTTGAGCAAGACCTTTAATTGAATTGTTCAGGTCATCCTCATCTAATTTAATACCTATACGAGCAGCCGTTTGCATCTGTACTTTTTTAAGTATTAAACGTTCCAAAACTTGAGATACTAATATATCCCGGGGGGGTAACGCGACCTGTCTTTTCTTTAATTGTAGACTGATAGTCTGAATCATATCCTGCAGATCACTTTCAAATAACACTTCGTCCTCAACCACAGCAATAATGCGGTCCATCGGTTGTGCCCAAGCTGAGGTGACTATCAATAGAGATAAACATAAAATTTTAATCATTGAAAAACCTGCGAAAAAGTATAAAGGAGCCTTATCAAAATACCGGCTGTTACTAAAAAACTTCAGTGACATCTATTATATAATATGTCCCCCTCGTTTTTTGCTCTTGTTAGTCTTGATCGTACCCTAAAATACTTCGACCAAGTAGCGCATCTGTTCTTTTACCAAAATTACCTAAACCTTTTAGTTCAACCTGAAACATGAGTGCTAAATTACGATCTTGATCAAATGCATCATTCACATAATCCCTGATAACTAATCGTGTTGCCCAGCAACAACTTTGATACTCGACACCAGCTAGACCCTCCAGCAAAGAGCCTTCGCGTATAGAACGATAATAACGTCCTACAACACTCCATTGATTAGAAATTGGTAGTCGACCTGAAATATCAACTTGCTCTATGCCATTCAATGGTGAGGTACCATCCCGACGATACCGATGAGAAATATTCAATAGCTGTTGTTTATCCCCCCTGTATCTCAATTGTAAAGCCGATAAATTTGATGTGTTCCCATGAGGATTCCATTGAAGCTCACCACGAAAAGCCCAATCTTTAGCAATAGCTGCTGATACTTCAGCCACCATATCAGAATCTGTTCGCGTTCCTTTTTTCATAGATGGCATTACCACATCACGATCCTGGAAGTGTTGGATTTTACCTAAACTTGCTCGGAGATGAACTTTACCAGTTTCAGGGTTAATAATCCTACTAGTTAATGCCATTGACAATCGATTAGCGTCGCCAACACGATCATTACCTGAAAAGTGGTTATGGGCAAATAGTGAACCGAAATGAAAAGTCCTCATGCTACTGTCAAAAATAGGAATATCACTTTGATCACGATCTGGAACATACAGGTAAAAAGCACGAGGTTCGATAGTGTGAATATAACTAGTGTTTGATATTGTCATATCTCGCTCAAAAAACAGACCTGTATCAACACTAAGAACTGGTAAAGTACGACTAGGAGAATTGTCGCTCAGTCCCACAGTATTAGCATTCAGATCGTAGCTTGTATGCTTTAAGCTGACGCGTGAAGTCATAAATGCAGCAGCAGATTGTAAAGGCAGGCTCATTGATGGTTCAATATGAATACGACGACCCGCGACTAAATCTGCATGGTCGAACTCCGTAAACTCAGCATGCAGCCCGTAACTTAAGCCTAGGTAGTGATCGGGCACTGTCCCTTTTAACATTAATTGAGGTAATCGTTGATATGGTTTTGTTGTATTAGTTATGGTTTGATAACCCTGTAGTTTACCCTTAAAAACCCAATTACTACCGTTATAATTAACTTTCAAGCCCCGTTTGAGATGTGTAGTACTAGCTAAGCTCAAGTTTGAGCCAAAGTCTTCTAGATAAGCACTGTCTGATACATAGTTATAATCAATATAACTTGACCAACCCGATTTAAAACGGCTGCCATGTTTAAGTGATAAATGTTTACGATCTTTGCCATAAAAAGGATTAATAAGATCACTGTCACTCTTTAAATCATCACTCTCAAGAAAACCTAAATTAACTTCACCATTTCCTTGCTCATAGATATACCTATACTCGCCATTTATTTGCAAGCCTCGATCAGACATATAACGAGGAGTTATAGTCGCATCGCTTCCAGGAGCAATATTCCAGTAAAAAGGAGTCTGAATGTCAAGCCCTGTTTCACTACTACTGCCTATTGAAGGAACAAGAAGGCCCGATTTACGCTCATCATCAAGAGCGAAAGTAATATAAGGTGTATAAAATACAGGCACGTCCTTGATACGAACAATTACATCTGTAGCGCTACCAACTGCTTTCTTATGATCTAGGTTCACCTCACTCGCTTTCAGGCTCCAAAAGTTATCATCTTTCAGACACGTTGTATAACTTGCACTGTAAAGGTCCGTTTCACTAGCACCATTCTTGGAGACGTAGTTTGCTTTTCCGCGGGCATGCGAGCGCCTCAGAAGATATTCAGCATCAATCAATACACCCTGATCTGAGTTAAGCGACCATTCAGCTTGCTCTGCATCTAAAATAATATTTTTATCACGCAACCTCATCCTATTCTGGGCCGTTACTATCCCCGAGGATTGATTATATGTAGCACGATCAGTAGTCAGTTCTTGACCACCACGTTTGACAACAACATTGCCTTTAAAAATAGAGGTCCCTTTGCCAACTAATTGAGCATTGTCAGCCTGCACATCTACCAACTTTTCATCTACTCTTGAGGTAGCACTTAAAAAACCGGTGTTTTTTGTCAAATCACAATAAGGCAGAGTATCTTGTTTTGCCATCACTGAAGCATTAAAGCACGACAATGCCACCATAGATAAAACAATCAATTTCCGCATCACTAGTCCTAGGGCAATTACTAAACAATTATCCGACGCCGTCGGACAAAGAGTATTCTAAAATTCATCTCATAAAAATGAGTTCTAATCAAACTGTTCCTACTATAGCGGATCTACAACACAATACGAAATACCTAATATTAACTACTTCAGCTCGACTTTCCGCAAAGTGACTTTAACCAGCACATTCCATACTTACGTTTAAGACTCCCAGCTCCTGCTTTGTTTTGAAAGTATTTGTTGACAGCGAAATTTGAAATCCATATAGTATGCGCTTG
>CAJWKF010000027.1 GCA_913042265.1 uncultured Gammaproteobacteria bacterium | reverse complement strand
TCATTGAAGATGGAGATCTAGACAACGTTGCACACATTGACTTAATCATGGGCCCACGTGGTTCAGCGGCCGAAGATGCATTTTGCCGCACATTAACAGATCAAAAGCAGGGTGTTAACGGTCTTTTAGCTGTTGTCGCTCCCAACTTAATGGTAAAACCAGCTACAGTGATGTTTAATAAAGTCACTATCAAAAACATGAAGCAGGCCGTTCAAATGTTTGGCCCTGCCCAACGCGGTATTGCAATAGCTGTTGCTGAGTGTGTTGAAGAAGGCACTATTCCAGCAAACGAAGCTGATGACTGCTTCATTTGCGTAGGTGTCTTTATTTCTCCTACTGCTGATAGCGATCAAAAAATCCAAAATTGGAACTACCGTGCTACTAAAGAATCAATTGAACGTGCTGTAGCCCGCGAGCCAAAAGCAGCAGACGTTCTCGCGCAATACAAAACTTCAGAGCACCCCTTTGCTCCTAGCTAAGTTTTGATAAATTAATTGCACTGCCTTTAATCATAGGGCAGTGCTCTTTTGTAACCATTTCCAGTATTGTTCTGCTAAGCCCGCCATCATGTAATGCAGTTGCAACTAATACCTTTCCAACACCAGCATCATTGAGTAATTCTAGATCTCTATCCCCTCTCACGCCGCCAGCCATCACAACATTCACTTCCTTATTTCTATCCATCACTTTTTTTAATAAACCCATATCAGGCCCTTGCCTATTTCCGACATAATCAAGATGCATCAAAATAACTTGATCTGGCCACAAGTTTTCATCTTCCCATAATCTAGAGTCACCCAAAAGCTGGCCATGCCTAAAATCCAAAGATAATATGGTCTCCTCACCACCGGGTAGTAAAGTCATATCATGCAACGTTTCACTGGCTAGAACCGGCCTTATTCCTCCAATATTGGATAACACCACCAAGTCCTTCTCTTCTTTTATTCCCGCATCCAACCAAAATGAAATTTCAGGAAAATCAGCTACTAATCGTTGGTATTGCCCTACTGCTAGCTCCTGACCTGATATTGCATCTAAATCTGCAATATATACTGTATTAAAGGGAAAGAAACTTTTCAAATCGGTAACAACTGAGCTAAGGTCAATAGCAGAAGTTAATACTGACTTAATCGGCTCGTAATAATCACGCAAACCTTCTTTTGCATGCACAACTCTTCCCCCCATTAAATCAATGACCGGTATAATTTCCACTCGCTCTCCTCACGTCTATATTAATGAAACTATTCATATACGAACATATCACTAGCGGCGCCCTATCCGAGCATAGCTTGCCGATTAATATTGCTAACGAAGGCGATGCAATGCTCATGGCAGTATTACATGACTGCGCTAGTCTTAGTGGTATGTCTATAGATACAATGAGAGACCAACGTCTAAAAGCGATAGATTTTATTGCTGAGAGCCCTCAACATAATTGCCACTTCATCAGCACTCCCACAGAATACGCGCAGTTTTGGAAACATTGTCTAGCAAAAGCAGATGCAGTCCTAATAATTGCTCCTGAAACAGACCATATCTTAGCCGACCTACAACAACAGGTTCTTGCAGGAAATAAAATTATTCTTGGTTGTCAGCCCAGTGCAATTAAGCTTACAACTGATAAAAACAAATGTAATCAGCATCTTCTCAAACATAATATTGCCGTTGTAAATACTACTCTAGCTAATCATTGGTTATTGACACCATTTTCTAGTCCGTCAGGTTATATTATCAAGCCCACTGATGGTGCAGGCTGCACAGATACGTATTACTTTAATGATGGTGATAAACTTCAAAAATATCTCTCTTCACATGAACTAACAACATTAAACCGCTTCATTGTTCAACCATACGTAGAAGGCATAACTGCTAGCTTGTCTTTATTAGCCTCAAATAATGATGTAGAAGTTTTAGCTATTAACCGGCAACATGTAACCAGGTCTCAACATCAACTAAAATTATCAGCATGCACAATCAATGACCTTTCTGCTATTCCGCTATCTATAAAAGAAGCATCAAAACTTGCACAGCAAATACATCAAGCTATACCCGGACTCTGGGGTCACATAGGTATCGATTTAATAGTCACTGATAATTCTGTCCTTGTCACCGACATTAACCCTCGACTAACATCTAGCTATATTGCCCTAGGCTCTTCTCTAGAACTTAACCCTATGTATCGGCTTTTCGAAATGAAAAAATATACTCTGTCAGCCTTACCCAAAATTACACAACGTAATAGAATAGAACTCAAATTATGACTGTACAACAAACACTCATCACAGGCTGGGATATAGGTGGCGCCCACCTAAAAGTTGCACAATGCAATCGACAAGGCAAACTCATCCATGCTATCGAACTCCCTTGTCCACTTTGGCAAGGCATCGAATACTTGCAACAAGCTATAAAAACTGCCCAACAACAACTCGGCCCACAACAAATAATTGCAGCTATTACTATGACAGGTGAGTCAGTAGATATCTTTGCTGACCGACAAACTGGGGTGAGGGCTATACTCGACTGTATATCTCAATTTATACCAGCTGAATACTGTATTGTTTATGCAGGTGAGCTGGGCTGGCTTTCAATTTTACAAGCTAAGGAGCAATGGCAGCTAGTTGCCTCCCGAAATTGGCAAGCAAGCGCGCTGTTCACATCACAGCAAGTAAAGCATGGCTTATTTATCGATGTTGGTAGCACCACCAGCGATATAATTCCTATTCAACAAAATCGGGTCATCGCCAAGGCCTTAACCGATTTTGGTCGTCAAGCTAACAATGAGCTTCATTATGCTGGAGCCATTAGAACTCCATTAATTGCCATTGCCCACAAGGCGCCCTTTGATGGAAGATTAATTCGACTAGCCGCTGAAGTGTTCGCCACAACAGGTGATTGCTGGTGTTTACTAGGCAAGCTTAACCCTTTATCCATATCCGATACCAGCGCCGATGGTCAACCTTGGCATCCTCAAGACTGCATGCGGCGTATAGCACGCTTGCTCGGTACTGATGCTAATAATTACCCCCCCGAACAATGGGAGCATCTAGCAAACTGGTTCGCACAACAACAAACAGATCAACTACTGGCAGCTTGTGAAGCTATCTTGAATGCAAATGAATCTATTAGTGGCAATGCACCAATTATTGGCGCTGGAATAGGTCGCTTTATCGTCAAAAAATGTGCCGAGGACTTGGGTAGAGCTTATATAGACTTTAGTGATCTAATCAATCCACCCTCAGTCCTTGCTGGAAATAATGCTCCAGCAGTAGCTATAGCTCTTTTAGCTTGCGACCAGTTAACGTAACATAACTGATTATGTCGCTATTATTACCTCCACTTTTTAAGCAAATACCTTATCAAGCTGATAGTTGCCACTATTTTGAACTTATACGGCATCTTCCCTGGCCTGCCTTTTTGGATAGTACACAAAATACATCACAGGATAATCGTTATGATATTATCGCTGCCGATCCTTTTCTGACACTATGTAGTAAAGGCGATAAAACAGTCATACAGAAAAGATCTGGCCATAAAAAAATATCTACGCTGGATCCTTTTCATTTATTACAACAACAGCTTAAAAGCTTCCCCATCCAAACAACCACATCTCTTCCTTTCTGTGGCGGTGCAATTGGCCACTTTGGTTATGACTTAGGAAGAAGAATAGAAAAAATGCCCTGTATCGCCATCGATAATGAGGAGGCTGCGGATATGCTCGTCGGTATCTATGATTGGGCCATTATTACCGACCATCACAAAAAGAGTTCCTATATAGCAAGCTATGGGTTACATCCTCAGACACAACAACAATGGGCAAGTTTAGTAGCGCTTATCAATCGGCAGGAAAAGGTAGCCTATAATCCACTGTCGGTCTCGGGTTCCATACGCAGCCAGCTAAATCTAAAGCAGTATCAAACAGCTTTTAACAAAATTAAACACTACATTCGTGAAGGTGACTGTTATCAAGTTAACCTAGCAAAACGATTTGAAATAGATGCTAAAGGCGACCCTTGGCATGCTTACAAACTACTACGCCAACAAAATTCTGCACCATTTTCTGCTTTTTTCAACACACCAGAACTCACCATACTAAGTTCATCGCCAGAGAGACTATTAAAGGTTCATAACCGACGAGTTGAAACCAAACCGATTAAAGGAACAAGGCGTCGCGACTTAAAAGATCCTATACGAGATAAAGCTTTAGCTAATGAACTCAAGCAAAGTGTTAAAGATCGTGCTGAAAATTTGATGATTGTCGACTTGTTACGTAATGATTTAGGTAAAGTCTGCAAGCCGGGCTCTATCAGAGTCCCTAAACCCTTTGCTCTCGAATCTTTTGCCACCGTTCATCACTTGGTCAGTACTATCACGGGTTCTTTAGCTGAACAACAGGATGCCATTGAACTTCTCCGAGCTTGTTTCCCCGGCGGGTCCATTACCGGTGCGCCTAAACTCAGAGCAATGGAAATTATTGAGGAGTTAGAACCAAACCGTCGAGGGCCTTATTGTGGCAGCATCGCCTATATTGGATTTGATGGTAATATGGATAGCAATATTCTAATTCGTACGCTAGCTTATAACGAGAATAAACTCCGGTTTTGGGCTGGCGGCGGAATAGTCGCCGATTCCGATATCAATGATGAGTATCAAGAAATCCATGATAAAGCCGCCGCTTTATTAGCCTTAATTGAACAACTTCGCTAATACCATGGTTATTGTAAAGCTTGGAGGTAGCCTGTTCCAAACAGCGGAGTTAAAACTCTGGTTAACATCATTAAAAGTATTATCACAACAACAAGATATTATCATCGTTCCTGGTGGGGGTCCTTTTGCAGAGCAAGTCCGGATAGCCCAAAAAAAATATGGTTTCAACGATATTTGCGCCCATCATATGGCTCTTCTCGCTATGTCGCAATTTGGCATTCTACTATCGGGCATACTACCAAGCTGCTACCCTTTTTATTTTCCTACTGACGATGCTACTATAATTAATCCTTTATCTATTTGGTTGCCGGATAAACAACTCTTAGAGGAGCCTGGTTTAATTCAAAATTGGGATATTACATCTGATAGCCTAGCCCTATGGTTAGCTCAAAAATATAATGCTAAAAAGCTCACTCTTATCAAGTGTAATCCTCCTGAAAATATAACATCAGTCGACAAACTCAATAAAATGGGAATTATCGACAATGCCTTTTCTGCTATAGCATCGTCTTGCCTCATCCCAGTAGAAATAATTGCCTCTAATCAATACAACCAGTTCACCTTAGATTTACCCATAAAACCAATACATTGATGATTAATTTAGATCAAATAGTTAATACACTAGGGCAATTAAACCAATTTAAACTGTCAGATGAAATACCTTCATCATTCATAAAATTAAAAGAGCAAGGTACAAATCAAGCTACCCTTGCAGCTAAGGTCCATTCACTTATCGCCGAGGGCCAATTACATAATCAATCGACATGGGCTGCCCATATGACAGCTAATGTAAGCCCTCAAAGCCTTTTCGGTCAGATCCTTTCCAGCTTACACAATGGCAATTTACTATCTCCCGAGCTTTACCCTGTTTTAGCTTCAATAGAACAGCAAGTCATTAGTTGGTTGTGCCAATTATTCGAACAACAATATGGTCATTTTACAGCTGGCAGCAGCTACGGTAATTTAGAAGCTCTATGGCAAGCAAAACAAGCTAATCCTCACACCCGCATAGTCTATGCCTCCAATGCTGCCCACTACTCCGTTAAAAAAGCTTGTCAAATATTAGATTTGGATTTAAGAACTATTCCTTTTAATAGCGCAAGCCAAATGAATATTGAAAATTTACATTCGGCTTGTTTAGCTGCCACTCCCATGGCTATTGTTGCCACCGCAGGCACCTCTACAGCAGGTGCCTTTGATTCTTTAGATGACTGTATCCTACTCGCCCAAAAATATCAGGCATGGTGTCATATTGATGCGGCTTGGGGCGGAAGTTTACGATTATTACCAGAATGTGACCAATTATTTGGGAAATATTTGGCTAAAGCAGACTCTCTTTGCTTTGACCCTCACAAAGTTTGGGCACAACCAAAACCCTCTAGCATTTTACTATATCAGCAACCAATGAGGCCAATGATGTCAATTGATGCTGATTATCTTCAACAGTCGCCATCTGCAAGTCTTACAGGCTCTAGAGGAGGAGAGGCTTTTTTACCCTTGTGGTTTAGTATAGCTTCACTTGGTGTTAAAGCTTTAAGAGAACAATCGCGTCTACCAATCGTTCAAGCCCAGCGTTTTTCTGAACAACTTGCAGATAGAACAACTTGGCCCGTTCATACATCACCATCTGGCATTGTCTGCTTTGAGACTCAAAAAGATTTAGCTCACTTGGTTAAACTTGGCATATTCTCTCAAGCAAAAATAGCCCATAAAGATGTCTATCGAGCTGTTTTCATCAGCAGTCTAGTGCGTTCTGAAGAACTGATTTCTCACTTGGAACCCTATTTTTAGTAAGTTCATACAAGCTACTTCTCTCACTTTGAGTGATTTGTATAATGAGTCAATGTTTCTGACAATAGAGAAGCTCCGTAGTCATCACTAAGAACCGCCTGACCAATCCCTTTCAATAATACTAACCTTATTACTCCATCTTGGACTTTTTTATCAACAGCCATCAACGACATAAAATCTGTTTCACTCATCTCTGATGGTACTTCCACGGGAAGGCCCGCGGCAACAAAAAGTTGCTTTATTCTTTCTGCATCGGGTGCGCTCAACCATCTCAGGCGAAGAGAGAGATCAACTGCCATCATCATGCCGATAGCAATCGCTTCGCCATGCAAAACTTCGCCATATCCCATTCCAGTTTCTATTGCATGTCCAAACGTGTGGCCAAGATTCAATAAAGCCCGAACACCCTGCTCACGTTCATCTTTCGCGACGATGATAGCTTTATTATTACATGACCGTTCGATTGCTTCCGCTAACAAATTCTCATCTCGAGAGCGAAGTTTCTCTATATTTTTCTCTAACCATTCAAAAAAGATAAAGTCATTAATTAGTCCATACTTAATGACTTCCGCTAAGCCCGATGATAATTGTCGGTCATCTAAAGTATTTAATGTATTTGTATCAGCAATTACACATTCTGGCTGATAAAATGCACCAATCATATTTTTACCCAAGGCATGATTGACGGCTGTCTTACCACCTACCGAAGAATCTACTTGTGACAACAATGTGGTTGGTATTTGGATAAAAGGAACTCCGCGTTGATAACACGCAGCAGCAAAGCCAGTCATATCACCTATTACACCGCCACCTAAGGCAATTAGTGTCACTTGGCGTGAGAACTGAGAACGTAATAATTGATCAAATATTTGGTTTAACTCTGTCAAACTTTTATATTGTTCACCATCGGGTAAAACAACCACTTCACAATGGAAATTGTCTGCTAGGCTTGCTGTTAACTTCTTAAGATAGAGCGGCGAAACTGTAGTATTTGTGACAATACAAACTTCTTTATTTTGAATGTGTTGGGCCAGCAATTTCGTTCGTGATAACAATCCCGAGCCAATATAAATTGGGTAGGACCGATCTTCAAGAGTCACTGTTAAAGTTTTCATCATTTTAGTTATTGATCCAAACTTTCTAATTGCTTTATTAATCCTGATACCACATATTGTATTGACTGATCGCCTGTCCTTAATTCTATATCTGCAACGTCCTTATAAAGTGGCGTACGTTCAGCCATCAAACCTGTTATTTTGTCTTCTGGATGGTCCGTTTGTAAAAGCGGCCTATTTTTGTCTTTATTTGTTCTACGTAACAATTGCTCGACAGACGCAGACAAATAAACAACATAACCTCTAGAGCGCAAAGCTCTTCTGTTCTCTTCTGCTAGAACCGCACCTCCACCAGTTGCAAGTATAATATTTTTAAGCTCTGTTAACTCATTAATTACCTTACGTTCACGCGAACGAAACCCCGCTTCACCTTCCATTTCAAAGATCCAAGCTATAGAGACGCCTGTTCTTTTCTCGATCTCCTTGTCACTATCGTAAAAATCACGGCCAAGGGACTTAGCCAACTGCTTACCCACCGTCGACTTACCTGCCCCCATTGGGCCTACCAAAAAAATATTACTCGTATTCACGTCACTGTTCTCTTAGTTTCTATCGCCAGAAGTAAAAGAGCCGGGGTAAGACCCGACTCACCTACTATTTTACGCTAAATCAGTGTCGTGAGATATACTAATAACTATTCAGGCTGACAGTTTCTAAGGGATCAATGAAAAATCCATATGCTACGCCACATTAAACACATACCCGCTTTCTTTTTTATTGCTTCCAGCTTGGTTATCCTCACTGCGGCCAGCTTATATTATGCTCTTACACCACAGCTAGCGCCAGGAGAGACAATCAAAGAAACACAGTTGCAAGTCCCCCTCCGAGTTTATAGTGCTGAAGGGCTACTTATGGCTGAGTTTGGTGAAAAACGACGTATCCCTGTCAAATATGATGATATCCCCCCACTACTTATCAATGCATTCCTCGCATCTGAAGATGACCGATTTTTCGATCACCCTGGTGTAGATTATCGAGGGCTCTTAAGAGCCACATATAGTCTTATAGCGACAGGTGAAAAAGCTCAAGGTGGAAGCACTATTACCATGCAGTTAGCCCGAAATTTTTTTCTCAGCTCCGAAAAGACATATCTTCGTAAATTAAAAGAAATAATCCTAGCTCTTCAGATAGAACGTGATCTCACTAAAAAAGAGATTTTAGCTCTTTACCTAAATAAAATTTATCTTGGAAAACGAGCATACGGCATAGGTGCAGCGGCTAAGGTCTATTACGGGAAGTCGTTAAAAGAACTAACTTTACCCGAAATGGCTATGATTGCTGGTTTGCCTAAGGCACCTTCAAAATTCAACCCTATTGCTGATCCTGAACGAGCTCAACAACGAAGAAACTATGTCTTAAGGCGCATGTCTGATGTCGGCTACATCTCTGCACAATCTTATATCGATGCTATGCAGACGCCAATTACTGCACGATATCACAGTCGAAAAATTCAAGTCTATGCACCTTACGTTGCAGAGATAATCCGTAACGAATTGACTGAAAAATACGGACATGCGGCATATAGTATGGGACTTAGCGTCTACACTACTATTCAAGCACACCATCAACAAGCCGCTAATAGTGCATTGCAATCTGCATTAATTAGTTATGATAAGCGCCATGGTTACCGAGGACCAATAGAGCACCTCGATCTACCCAATGAATTAACAACTAAAACTCTAGAAATGTTGCTCTCTGAAACTAACAGTATTGGTCCACTTCACCCCGGCCTCGTCCTTACCACACAAGAAAAAATAGCCAATATTTATATAAAAGGTAAGGGCATAACAAGCATTAGCATCAACGACTTATCTTGGGCTAGGAAACAGCTCAATACTAATGCCATGGGAAGAAAACCTGTCAATGTGGATGATGTCCTTATCGCTGGGGATATAGTACGCTTGTATCAAAATAAATCAGATCAATGGCGATTAACACAGCTTCCAGAAGTGGAAGGCGCACTAATTGCTCTTTCCCCTGACAATGGGGCCATCACAGCATTAAACGGAGGGTTTGAATACTACAACAGCAAATTCAATCGTGTCACACAGTCACGCCGCCAGCCAGGCTCAGGCTTCAAACCCTTTATTTATTCCGCAGCTCTTGAAAGAGGTTATACCCCAGCCACTATAATTAATGATGCGCCCGTCGTATTTGATGACCCCGGCCTTGAAAATGTCTGGCGTCCTTCAAATTACAGTGGGAAGTTTTTTGGTCCAACACGACTGCGTGTTGCGTTGACCAACTCCCGAAACTTAGTCTCCATCCGACTACTCAGAGATATTAGTCCCAGTTATGCTATAAATTATGCTTCGCGCTTTGGCTTTGATGCTAATCAAATGCCACGAGATCTATCCTTAGCGCTAGGGAGTGGGAGTGCCGCACCGTGGGATATGGCTCGTGCCTATGCATCGTTAGCCAACGGTGGTTATCGTATAGATCCTTTTCTCATTGAGCGTATTGAGGATATAAATGGCAATATCATTATGGAAGCAGCACCCGCAACAGTCTGTGTCAACTGCTCGACAGACTCAATAACAACTTCTTCTAAGTCACTAGCTAGCGTTATACCCGCAAAACGAATTATGACCCCACAAAACTCTTACATCATGAATAGTCTTTTAAGGGATGTCATACGCTATGGAACTGGAAGAAAAGCAATGGCAATAGGCCGTAATGATCTTGCTGGTAAAACAGGCACAACCAACAATCAAGTTGATGCTTGGTTTAATGGCTTTTCACCAAAACTCGTCGCCATAAGCTGGGTAGGCTTTGACTCTCCACGTTCTTTAGGCCGCTATGAAACAGGAGGTAGAGCTGCTTTACCCATGTGGATAGATTTTATGCAGAAAGCATTGTTAGGAATCCCTGAAGTGCATCTAAAACAACCCCTTGGAATGGTAACAGTAAAAATAGACCGTGAAACTGGGCTGCTTGCAAGACCAGATACTCAAGAGGTGATATCTGAAACTTTTCGTAGTGAATATGTACCCACAGAATATAGTACAGCGTACAACACTAAGAATAAACCTAGTGAAAAATCAGAGCCCTTTATTGACATCTTCTAAGATTCCTATTGTATAAACTTCGCTCGCTGGCCTATGCGCAGTTCACCAGAAGGGTAATCTGCATTCAAGAGCCTAAGTTGCATTAGTGGAGAGTTACTGATGCGTGAGCTCTTAGACCATACCTGATAATTATCTATTTTCGTCACCGTTTTAATTCCAATTTTTTTTGCCTTAGCCAGCCTGAATTCATTCTCTTTAAGTCGCTGTAAGCTCCCTGCTATCTCCAAAAAAAAGACATCAAATTGATTAAATAATTGATTGTCCTTAGCTCTACCTATAAAAACAAATGCCTTCTCGTCTAGATACACCACACTAACGCGCGCGCGCTTTCCTTTCTTTTCAGTAACCCCTGTATAGCCCTTTAAACCATTGACACTTAATGTTTTGTTGCCTTTTATTTTATTAATACCAAGACGGTCTTGAATGAATTGAAGAGGAGGTATATGGCGGTTTAGATCCTCGACCCTCATTTGAATAAACGCTTTTCCACCGGCAGCCATTGACTCAAGACTTTCTTGCTTATTATTAATCTGCCATTCTTTCGGGAATTTAACTGAGAAACCCATTTCTATGTGATAAAAATATTCACCAGACCTAATGCCTTGATTTTCACTGTCACCAAAGGTCATACCATTAATACGATCCAAATAATCATCACGTTTAACTTTTCCATTTTGGACAATATATTGATTCGCAGTAGAAACTACATTTTTTAAACGTGTGTCATTGTCTGGGTGGCTTGCAAAAACACCATGATAGCCTTGAGGCTCTAATCCTTGGTGTTTCGCTTGTGCTTTAGCAAAAGAAGATTGGTTTTTTAATATACCAATGACATCTAGCATCGCTTCGGGATCATACCCCGAACGGGCTAGGTACTCCGCCCCCAAACCATCGGATTCCAACTCATGCTCTCGGCCATATCCACTTAATAAAGCACCACTTAAAGTATTAAATAAATTTTGGGGGCCCGCAGCTTTCAATTCAGGTAGTAGTATTGAACCAATGGTGTAGCCAATATCAACCGCTTGAGCTGCACTTTGCTGACGGATACCGTGACGTGCTGTCACATGACCAATTTCATGGCCTAATACCGCAGCAAGCTCGGCCTCTGAGTTTAAGTAAGCCATTAAGCCTCTCGTGATATAAATATAGCCGCCAGGCAAAGCAAATGCGTTAATAACCGCTGAATCTAAAACCGTAAAACGATAAATCAAACCTTGACGATGACTAACTCTTACTAACCCTTCACCAATAGCTTGAACATAGTTTTGTAAGGCCTCATCTTTGTAACGGCCATATTTTTCGATGATTTTAGGATGGCTGGTACGGCCAATGTTAAGCTCATTCTCTTCACTTAACATCACAAAATCACTTAAACCTGTTACAGGATTTTGCGCGCACCCCACTACACTCAAAAGCAAAAAAGCCCCTGCTAAACTGCAGAGGCTTTTGAGTAATCGGTGACATATACACACTGGCACGCCCTCAATCATTAATATCTTTAAACGAACCTAGATATGAAACCCAGTTAATTTATTTCCCATATTTCTGACGGAATTTATCGACTCGGCCAGCAGTATCAAGCATTTTTTGCTTGCCTGTATAAAACGGGTGGCATTCTGCACAAACATCTAAAGTCAATGCTGTTGAACGTGTTGAACGAGTTTTGAAGGTATTACCGCAGCTGCAGCTCACATCAATCTCATTAT
>CAJWKF010000026.1 GCA_913042265.1 uncultured Gammaproteobacteria bacterium | reverse complement strand
GAAAAAGTAGGTTTGACTGCACTCAATACTTTATTGATGAAAGAAGGCGTGATGGTTCATGTCTCTGCTAAGACAATGGTTAAAAAACCGATTGAACTATTAGTTATTCAGAGTGGTACAACAGATAATTTGGCAACGCATCTACGCAATATGATTGTGTTAGATCACCATGCAACGGTCACAGTGGTTGAACACTATGTGGGGCTAACAGATGTAAGTTGCTTTACTAATGTAGTCAGTGAAGTTGTTTTGGCCGATAATGCCGAGCTTTTTCATTATAAATTACAGAAAGAATCCAAAAATGCTATTCACATCGCAACATTGGCAGCTAAACAAGCTGCTGGAAGCCAATGGCATACAAATAACATTTCTTTAGGTGCGAAATTAGTACGAAATGATGTGCACAGTCTATTGGAAGGTGAAAAGTCCCACACAACAATGGATGGCTTGTACTTACTAAACGATGCACAGCACATTGATAACCACACCCGGATCGACCATTTAGTTCCAAATACGACTAGTAATGAGTTGTATAAAGGTGTGCTAGATGACAAGAGCCATGGTGTGTTTAACGGCAAAGTGATCGTGCATAAAGATGCCCAAAAAACCGACTCAAAAGAATATAACCACAATTTATTATTGTCCCGTGATTGCGAAATTGATACTAAGCCAGAAATGGAAATTTATGCTGATGATGTAAAGTGTGGGCACGGCAGCACAGTAGGGCAGCTAGATAAAGATCAATTATTTTTCTTACGAGCACGAGGTCTAGATGAAGTATCAGCACGTAGTTTGTTGACACATGCATTTGCAGTTGAGGTATTGGACCGTATACCTAACGAAATTATAAGAAAAGCAATGTCAAGTGTTATTGAACAGCAATTACCTACTGGTGGGCGCTAAATATGGGTATATTTGACATTAACGCGGTAAGAAAAGATTTTCCTATACTTGAGCAAGAAGTTTATGGTTTCCCATTGGCTTATCTTGATAATGCCGCTAGCAGCCAAAAGCCTATTCAAGTTATTGAGGCTATGAATGATTACTATCGTCAGGATAATGCCAATGTTCATCGTGGCGTTCATCGTCTAAGCCAACGTGCAACTGATGCTTACGAGGGTGCACGTAGTAAGGTTCGTGATTTTATTCATGCAAAGTCAGATAAAGAAATTGTTTTTGTACGTGGTGCTACAGAAGCGATCAATTTAATCGCACATAGTTTTGTTCGCCCAATGTTAAATGCTGGCGATGAAATATTGATCAGTCATATGGAACATCATGCCAATATTGTCCCGTGGCAGATGCTCTGTGATGAAGCTGGCGCTAAGCTGATTGTAATTCCTATGACAGACCGCGGTGAATTAGATTTAAGTTCTTTTGACGATCTATTAACATCAAAAACTAAAATCATGGCGATAGGTGAAGTTTCGAATGCCTTAGGAACAATTAATCCTGTCAAGATGATGACTAGAAAAGCGCATGAAAAAGGTATTCCTGTTCTAATAGATGGAGCTCAGGCAGTGCCTCATATGCCTGCGGATGTGCAAGATATAGATTGTGATTTTTATGTTTTTTCAGGCCACAAAATGTTTGCACCTACTGGTATTGGTGTTTTGTACGGTAAAGAAGCTTTATTAGAAGAAATGGCACCATGGCAAGGTGGTGGCGATATGATTTTGTCAGTCAGCTTTGAAAAAACACAATACAACGTACTGCCTTATAAATTTGAAGCGGGTACACCGAATATTGCTGGGACTATTGGCCTAGGTGCGGCTATTGATTATATGAAAGGTGTTGGCATTGAAGCCTTAGCTAAGTATGAACAGGATTTATTAGTTTATGCGACGAATAAACTAACTGCAATGGATGGCATTCGTATTATTGGTACTGCAGAAAATAAAGCGAGTGTATTGTCGTTTATGATCGATGGAGTACACCCGCATGATGTTGGGACTATTTTTGATCAGCAGGGTGTTGCTATCCGAGCTGGCCATCACTGTGCACAACCGGTAATGCAATTTTATGGTATTCCCGCAACAGCAAGAGCATCATTTGCTTTTTATAACACGATGGAAGAAGTTGATGCTCTGGTTAGTGCAATACAAAAAGTACAGGAGTTATTTGCCTAATGAGTGAAAGCAACATTAGAGATCTCTATCAACAAGTAATAATGGATCACAATAAAAAGCCACGTAACTTCCGTGAAATGTTGGATGCGAATCATTTAGCACATGGCAATAACCCGCTGTGTGGCGATGCCCTAGTCGTATTTGTTAAAATGACAGGTGATGTAATTGAAGATCTTAGCTTTCAGGGTAGTGGTTGTGCTATATCTGTGGCTTCAGCTTCATTGATGACTGAGATCTTAAAAGGCAAAACACTTGAAGAGGCAGAAGAAATTTACCAGCAGGTTCATAAACAAATGACTAATGAAGATGTTGACCCGGCTATATTAGGTAAACTGGAGGTGCTTGCTGGTGTTAGAGAGTTTCCAGCCCGTGTTAAATGTGCAACTTTGTCATGGCATACGATGCATACGGCAATGGAAAGTGATCATGATATTTCAGTGACAACAGAGTAAGGCAAAACGATGGAAAAATTAGTTAAATCGAGTCCAAAAGAATTGAAAGAAGATGTGATCGCAATGCTTCAAACTATTTTTGATCCTGAAATACCGATCAATATACATGAACTTGGTCTCATCTATAGTGTTGAGATCAGTGAAGCCTCAGTCGTTGATATTCAAATGACCTTAACTGCGCCCGGTTGCCCTGTTGCTCAGTCATTCCCGGGTGAAATTGAAGCTAAAGTGGGTTCTGTGCCGGGTGTTGCAGAAGCACATGTTGAATTGGTTTGGGAACCGATGTGGACCAAGGATATGATGAGTGAGGCAGCACAATTGCAATTGGGTATGTTTTAGTCTTTTTATTCTATTTCTGCTGGATGCTTTACGTCGGTAACTGCAAAAGAAATTGCTCTCTATCGGAGGCAAGACCATTCCGATTATAGAAAACTAAATTTAGGGTATTACATTTAGAGCTATGACAGAACACGCTAAAAATAATAAAAAACCAGTTTATTTGCCTTATTCTGGTGCAACGCTACTTACAATACCGCTTTTAAATAAAGACTGCGCTTTTAGTCGAGAAGAGCGTATAGAGTTTGGCCTCTTAGGCCTATTACCCCATAGTTATGAAACCTTAGAGCAGCAAGTTGAGCGAGCTTATCAGCAGTATTTAAGCTTTGATGAAGCAATTAATCAACATATTTATTTACGTGCGATTCAAGACAGTAATGAAACATTATTTTATGCTTTAGTTCGAGAGTATCTCGAAGATATGATGCCTATAATTTATACACCGACAGTGGGCGAAGCATGCGAGAGGTTTTCCGAAATATATCGGTGTGCAAGAGGCCTTTTTGTCGCATATCCGGACCGCTATGACATTGATAAGATATTAAGTAATATCTCTAAGAATGATATTAAAGTAATTGTAGTTACTGATGGTAGTCGTATTCTGGGGTTGGGAGACCAAGGCGTTGGTGGAATGGGAATACCGATCGGAAAGCTTTCGTTATACACAGCTTGTGGAGGCATAAATCCAGAAAACACGCTACCAATAATGCTTGATGTAGGAACTAACAATGAGGCGTTACTTCATGACCCTTTATATATGGGATGGCATCAAAAGCGTATAGATCAAGTCGAGTATGATAAGTTTTTAGATCTTTTTATCAAAGCAGTTAAACGACTTTGGCCCGAAGTATTATTACAGTTTGAAGACTTTAACCAGACTAATGCTCTGCCATTATTGAAACGTTATCGTGATGAGATTTGTTGTTTTAATGATGACATACAAGGTACGGCTGTTGTGACAGTTGGTACATTGTTATCTGCATGTAGAATCAAAAATGTACGTTTGAGTGAACAAAAAGTGGTGTTTGCAGGGGCCGGTTCAGCAGGCTGTGGTATTGCAGAACAAATTGTTATGCAGATGTGTTCGGAAGGAATTTCTGAATTACAAGCTAGAAGCCAAGTATTTATGATTGATCGACATGGTCTGCTTATCTCTGATATGACGGCATTGTTAGACTTTCAGCTTTCATTATCTAAAGATCCTAGTGAGATCCAGAGTTGGGAGTATTCTAGTGCCTATCCCTCTCTCTACGATACGATACGCCATGTAAAACCGACAGTTTTGATTGGTGTATCTGGGCAAGCAGGCTTATTTAATGAAGCAACTATTGAGATGTTGATGCAGGGTTGTGATCAACCTGTTATTTTACCATTGAGCAACCCCTCCAAACAGATTGAAGCAACACCAGAGCAGCTTATTAACTGGTCAAAAGGACGAGCTCTAATAGCAACAGGAAGTCCATTTAAGCCTGTCACATATGAAGGCCAGACTTATAATATTCCCCAATGCAATAACAGTTACATTTTTCCAGCTTTTGGCCTCGCTGTAGTGGCCGCTAAAATCCAACACATAAGTGATGAGATGCTTGTCGTAGCGAGTGAGGTGTTAGCGACTGCATGCGTATCAGCAGGAAGCGAAGAAGAATCGTTATTACCAAATTTAGCCGATATAGGTGAATTAAGTAAAGATATTGCTTTTGCTGTTGGCAAAGTAGCACAAAAGCAAGGTTTGGCAGCTACGATGTCAAATGAAGCCTTAAGGACGGCTATCGAATTAGAGTTTTGGGTGCCTAAATACAGGGAATACAAGTCAGGTGATCCTCATTAAAGTTGTTGTTATACTGAGGCTAATCAATCTTACGAGTGCTAATTGCTATAAGATAAACAAATAAAACTACTCAATTGATAGGAGATAAAGATGGCATTAAGAGATATTTATTGCACTATCAGTCATCACATGAAGTTTAAAAGGAAGTTCTTTTCTGACTTTTGATAGCTTGATCTTCAGTCAACAATCCAATACTCTAGTATTCGGTATTTAGTCACTTGGCTGAACCAATATAGTTTTGTTTATATACGACACCATAATGAGGGGAAAATCGAAATGTACGATATGTCTAACCTGGATAAATTAGCCACGTTGCAAAAGAATACACCTGAGGCGCTTGCTGCATTTCAAGCACTTGATAAAGCAGCGCTTGCAGATGGTGCGATTCCAGTAAAATACAAAGAATTGATGGCATTGGCTGTAGCCTTAACAACTCAATGTCCTTATTGCCTAGAAGTACATAAAGCGGCTGCTAAAAAAGCCGGTGCAACAGAGCAAGAGCTATCTGAAACTGTTTTTGTTGCTACTGCTCTACGAGCGGGCGCTGCACTTACTCATGGTACACATTTGCTTTAAGCCTTTATTTATTTCAAAGGGATATTAAGCCACTTGAAATGTAATGAAAGCCCGTAACATGTACTTGAAAAAGCCTAGCATGAGAGCATGCTGGGCTTTTTTTGTTATCATAAACCTAATTTAAGTTAAAGATTGACGCTGGTGCTGCAATTGCGATAAGGCTTGTTCCATGTCATCAAGTTTGCCTCGCTCTTTTTGAACAACATCAGCGGGTGCCTTGGCAACGTAGTTATTATTATTAAGTTTGCCCGTTGACTGTTTAATGATTTTTTCAAACTTAGCTATTTCTTTATCAAGCCGTTGAATCTCCGCATTTTTATCTATTAAGCCATCTAGTGGGATGAGTATTTCCATTTTTCCGACCAATGCTGTTGCAGCAGCTGGCGCTTCACCTTCGAGTAATGTGATGGATTCAAGGTTTGCCAAACGGCTCAAAAATTCATGATTAGCGGCTAATCTCTTTTGGTCATTTTTCGTAGAATCTTTAAGCAATACAAGTAGTTTCTTTTTAGGAGGAATATTCATCTGTGATCGGATTGATCGTATACCGGTAATGAACTCCATTAGCCATTCCATATCAGCAACTGCAATAACATCTAGTAGCTCATTATCTACGAGAGGGTATGGCTGACTCATGATACTACCATCAGCAGATTTACCTGTAAGTGGCACTATAGTTTGCCAAATCTCCTCTGTAATAAATGGCATAATCGGATGAGTGAGGCGGAGTACACTTTCCAAAACTATAACTAAGGTTTTTCGTGTTCCACGCTGCGCTGCTTCGGATGCATTTTCATTGGTCAATACGGGTTTAGATAATTCTAAATACCAGTCACAATAGTGGTTCCAAATAAACTCGTAAATTCCTTGTGCAGCATGATCAAAACGGTAATTATCAATCGCTGTCGTTACATCGAGTATTGTGGTCTGAAGTCGCGAGAGGATCCAACGGTCAGCGAGGCTTAATTCAATATTATCATTGTTGATCCCAGTGTCTTGCCCTTCTGTATTTATCAAAACATAGCGGGCAGCATTCCATAATTTATTGCAGAAGTTACGATAACCTGCGATACGGTTCATATCGAAATTGATATCACGCCCTGTGGATGCTAGTGATGCAAATGTAAAGCGTAGAGCATCGGTGCCATGACCATTAATGCCGTCGGGAAATTCTTTACGAGTTGCTTTTTCTATTTTGGCTGCTAATGCAGGCTGCATCATTCCGGAGGTACGTTTTTTTACTAATTTTTCTAGTTCAATACCATCAATAATATCTATGGGGTCAAGGACATTACCTTTTGACTTTGACATCTTATGACCGTGAGAATCACGAACAAGCCCGTGAATATATACTTCTTTAAATGGCACTTCGTCCATAAAATGAAGACCCATCATCATCATTCTGGCAACCCAGAAGAATATAATATCAAAACCAGTTACTAAAACACTACCGGGATACCAGGTTTTGACAGCATCAGTATTCTCTGGCCAGCCTAGTGTTGAGAATGGCCAAAGTGCAGACGAGAACCAAGTGTCTAATACATCTTCATCCTGTCTTAATGGTGTTGTGGAAGGAATATTATTGTCTTTTCTAACACTACTTTCATTTTGTCCAACGTATATATTACCTTGGTCATCATACCAAGCAGGGATGCGGTGCCCCCACCATATTTGTCGAGATATGCACCAATCTTGAATACCATCCATCCAGTTATAAAAGGTTTTATCCCAGTTACCGGGTACAAACTTTATTTTTCCTTCTTTTACGGCTTTGACTGCTGGTTTTGCCAATACATCAGCTTTGACATACCATTGGTCTGTTAGAAAAGGTTCAATGACAGCACCACTTCTATCACCTCGAGGCACCATGAGTTTGTGTTCTATAACACTATCTAACAAATTTAGATCATCAAAGTCCCGTATGATTACCTTTCGTGCTTTGTATCGATCAAGTCCTTGGTACTTTTCCGGTGCATTTTCATTAATGGCAGCATCAATGGTGAGAATATTTATTGTCTCTAAGTTATGACGTTGCCCCATTTCAGCATCATTAAAGTCATGAGCAGGAGTTATTTTCACACAACCTGTACCAAATTCAGGATCGACATAGTCATCGGCAATGATTGGTATTTCACGGCCAACGAGTGGCAATGTGATCATGCTGCCCACTAAGTGGCTATAGCGTTCATCATCAGGGTGTACGGCTACGGCTGTATCACCGAGCATAGTCTCAGGTCTTGTTGTAGCTACGATGAGGTGGCCAGTTCCATCTGTTAATGGATATTTGAAATGCCATAAATGTCCCGACTCTTCTTCAGACAATACTTCTAAGTCAGAGACAGCTGTATGTAATACAGGATCCCAATTGACGAGGCGTTTGCCACGGTATATTAGGCCTTCTTTATGGAGTTTAATAAAAACATGCTTAACCGATTCAGATAAACCTTCATCCATAGTGAATCGATCTCGAGACCAGTCTAGTGATGAACCTAGACGACGCAACTGACGTGTTATGTTGTCACCAGACTCTTTTTTCCAATCCCAAACGCGGTTAATAAATTCTGCGCGACCTAGGTCATGGCGTGTTTTACCTTCGGAATTTAATTGACGTTCGACTACCATCTGGGTTGCAATGCCAGCATGATCGGTGCCAGGTTGCCATAAAGTGTTATCTCCCTTCATTCGGTGATATCGAGTAAGGGTATCCATAATGGTGTTATTAAAACCATGGCCCATATGAAGGTTCCCCGTCACATTGGGTGGGGGCAGCATAATGGCATAAGGTGCTCCTTCACCAGAAGGTGAAAACTCCCCATCTTGTTCCCATTTTTGATACCAACTTTGTTCAATTTGGTCGGGGTCGTAGGTTTTTTCCATGATTACTTTATTTTAAGTTAGTCGTTAAATTGATACAGATATTATAGCGTGTTGAGCTAATGCTTTTTTGTAAAAGTCGTATTCATGACCTAGAGTCATTTAAAGCTTGTGGGTTTCTAATTCGTAGCCGCGCTCTTTATAAAAACGATAGCGCTCGCGGCCTTGTGCTTTGGTAGTGTCATTATCATTAATGAATTCAGCAACACGTTCAAATTGACTAAAAAACATCGGGTGTTCAGAGCTAATATTTATTAATAGGTTCATTAGGCGGGGTGGAGTAGCGTCATGTCCAATTAGAATAGGGCAATCATCCTGTGTTGTTTGAGATATGTCGTACATAAGCTGATGAGGTACAAAACTGTCAGATCTAAATGACCACAATAGGTCATTGAACAGATTTGCTTGTTCCTGACTGTCAGCATGAATATAAATATGGTTACCTTTCGCATGAGCTTTTTCAATTAAGCGGCAAGCAAATACTTGCCGATCGTGTTCTTGTGAACCTTTTAAAATATAAAAGCTGATCCGAGTCATATTAATACCGTTACTTAACTTTTACTTATACGATTCATTAAGTATTGAACTAGCATTGGCACCGGGCGACCGGTAGCACCTTTTGCTTTACCGCCACTTGTCCAAGCAGTACCAGCAATATCAAGATGTGCCCATGTAAATTTCTCTGTAAAACGAGATAAGAAACAGGCCGCTGTGATACTTCCAGCTCCCTTACTACCTATGTTGGCAATGTCAGCAAAGTTACTGTCAAGTTGCTCCTGATACTCATCCCATAAAGGTAGCTGCCAAGCTTTATCGTCACTGTCTAGGCCTGCTTGAAGTAAATCATCAGCTAGCTTTTGATCGTTGGCCATTAAACCGGTTGTTTTACTACCTAAGGCCACTATAATGGCACCGGTTAATGTGGCAATATCTATAACGACAGCCGGATCAAAACGTTCACTGTAGGTTAATGCATCACATAAAATTAAGCGGCCTTCAGCGTCAGTATTTAAGATTTCAATTGTCTTACCAGCCATACTGGTAACGATATCACCAGGCTTATTAGCATCTCCATCAGGCATGTTTTCTGAACTAGGTACAAGCCCTATTACATTAATAGGTAGATTAAGTTCAGCGATGGCAGTAATTGTACCGAAAACACTAGCACTGCCACACATATCATATTTCATCTCATCCATACCACCAGGGGGCTTGAGCGAAATACCTCCAGAATCAAAAGTTAGGCCTTTGCCAACTAGCACGACTGGTTTTTCATCATTAGCGCCCTGATAGTTCATGGTGATGAGTTTGGCGGGTTGGCGACTTCCTCGAGAGACTGAGAGTAGCGACCCCATACCAAGTGACTCCATCTCACCTTCATCTAAAATTGTTGTCGTAACATTATCAAATTGTTGACCAATTTGTTCTGCTTGTTGTGCGAGGTAACTAGGAGTGCAAACATTAGCTGGTAAATCACCAAGCTCCCTAGCCAAATGCATACCGTTTGCAATCGCAAGCCCGTTAGCAGCAGCTTGCCTAACTTCAACTTCATGAACATCAGTAAAAAATGAGAGTCGTTTTATCGGGTTTTTAGTGGTTTTTGGATTACTTTTAGTTGTCGTATATTGATATAAACTTGATTCGGCCACAATGATGGCTTGTGTAACTAACCATTGTACTGGTCTATCACTGACGTTAAGATCGCTTAAATATAAGCTTGCTTGATCTGCGGCAGAGTTATCGAGCATTTTTGTGACGGCAGTAATGATAGTTTTAAAGTCATTTTCTTTTATGCCTGTTTTTTTACCGCAACCGACTAATAAAACACGGGGACTTTTGACACCATCAATATTATGGACTAGTAATGTCTGACCCACTTTACCTGTAATATCACCTTGCTTAACAATGGATGCTATTCGCCCATTGGTGCTGTCATTAAGGGCTGTGGCGGCCAAGCTTAGTAAGCCTTGTTCGAAGATGGCAATGACCACGCAATCTGTTTTTTCTGCTGCGGGTGTATTAGTTGTGACAAAATACTGCATTAATTTCTCCTATGAGCGTAGATGATTTAGACTGCAAACTTAACTTTACAAAAAGATAATAACGTTAGCCTTAAAAGTAACAACAGTACTGATAAGGACTGAGCTGCTTTTTTCTTTTATGTAACTCTATTGTAACTAAGACTATTAATTAATGCCTGCTATTCGTAAAATTATTTATGCAAATTTTTTAGTGATCGACCGCTATTTATTACGCGAGTTTTCATTAAACTTGATAGCTGTTATCGGTGTCTTGTGGCTGATTTATGTTGCAACGCGTTTTTCTAGGTATTTAGGCCAAGCGGCTTTGGGTCATTTACCCGGTGAGGTAATTTTTACTTTGTTAGGCTATAGCTCATTAGGAGCGCTATCATTATTGCTACCGATAGGGGCTTTTTTAGCAGTTTTATTAGCACTTGGGCGAATGAATTCTGATAGTGAACTTACGGTCATAGCAGCTTGTGGTATCCCGAATCAGCGCGTGATTCGTAATGTTGCTATTTTCTCTATTTCAACCGCATTGATTGTGGCCATGTTGTCATTAGCAATTGTACCTAATGTATTGTCAGGCCGTTATGAATTAGAACAAAAAGCAAAAATGGCAGCTGATACTAGTGGTCTTGTTGCGGGTAGTTTTAAAGAAAGTCGTGATGGTAGCTGGACTTTTTATTCTCAGGGCTTAAGTAATGATAATCAAAAGATGGAAAGTGTGTTTATTGAGATTAACCGTGGTGAGAGACCCATTGTTTTTAGGGCGAAACAAGGACGGTTTGATATTGATGCCCAGACTGGAAATAAATATTTAGTATTGGAAGACGGTTATCGGTATGAGGGACAAGCTGGTGATAAGGATTTCGTCATTTTTGAGTTTGAAACTCATAGCTTACTAGTTGAAAAAGGTGGAGATAAACAAGTTAGAGAACGTCATAAGTCTCTCTCTACCTCAGATTTGTGGACACGTGGACAAAATAAAGATTTAGCTGAAATTCAGTGGCGTATTTCCGCTGCAATTATGACGGTTCTGTTATGTTTTTTTGCAATGCATTTTGCTAATACGGGACCTAGACAAGGTCGTTACGCTGGACTTCTACCTGCGATTTTACTTTATATAGTTTATAGCAATC
Source organism: uncultured Gammaproteobacteria bacterium (assembly GCA_913042265.1). Classification (GTDB taxonomy): domain Bacteria; phylum Pseudomonadota; class Gammaproteobacteria; order Nitrosococcales; family Methylophagaceae. The sequence goes on along the minus strand of CAJWKF010000026.1, from coordinate 1,542 downwards.
TATTGGGCGTATCTCGAGCATGGGTAGCCAAAGGAGTTATATCACCTTGGCTGGGTGGCTTATGGGTACATCTGCTGATGATTGTTGTTTTATTACTGTTGTTTAACAAGCAAAAAGTTAGTCAACTATGGATGCAGTATAAACCGAATAAAGGTCATGGATCGTGACAATATTACAACGGTATATTGCTAAGACTATTCTGGGGAGTACGGGTTTAGTTTTATTGGTATTACTTGGTTTGTATACCTTTATGGATTTTATTTCTGAGCTGGAAGACATTGGCAAAGGTACATATCAACTGTCAGAAATTTTTTCTTACTTAGCCTTATCTATGCCTAAACGGTTTTATGAATTATTACCTGTGGCAGCATTGTTGGGTAGCGTACTAGGGTTGGGTAGCTTAGCAAGTCAAACAGAACTTGTTGTAATGCGTGCTGCGGGTATCTCTATTGAGAAAATCAGCAAGGCTGTCATGTTAGTAGCTCTAGCTTTGATGTGTATTGCTTTGTTTGTGGGTGAAGTAATAAGGCCCGTAGCAGAGCAAAAAGCACGTGAAATTCAATCAATGGCTCAAACAGGAACGGTAGGCACGCGTTCTGAGAATGGTTTTTGGACTAGAGATGGAAGACATTTTAATCATATTGCGCGAATCTTACCTGATGGCCGTTTTCAGGATATTTCAATTTATAAGTTCGATGAAGACAACCGTCTTTTGACTGTGACCAAGGCTGAAGAGGCAAGATATGAGGGTGAGGGTTGGATATTATCAGGGGTTGTAGAGAGCTCTTTAAATAAGGTAGGGGTTAAGGTAAGTACTGCTGAATATACACAGTGGAAATCATCTTTAAATCCCGGCATGCTGAATATTGTTATAGTACCACCTGAGTTTTTACCCGTTTGGTCATTGCTTGAATATATTGAATATTTGGACAAAAATCATCAGTCTGTGAACCAATATAAAATGGCATTTTGGATGAAAGTGATGATGCCATTAAGTTCAGCTGTTATGGTTTTTTTAGCTGTACCTTTTGTTTTTGGACCATTGAGATCAGCACCGATTGGAGGTCGCATATTGGTTGGTGCTCTAGTGGGAATTAGCTTTCATTTATTCAATCAAAGCTTCCAAAATATTGGTATTGTCTATGGCATTGCACCATGGTTTTCTGCCGCTTTACCTACTTTTTTGTTTGCTAGTTTAGGTTACTTTGGAATGAGACGAATTTATTAGCGAGGTCGTTTTGAGAAGTAGTGTTGCTAATAGAATGAAAATAGAAAAGGGCCAGCGTGTTAACGCAGGCCCTTTTTTATATGGCGTCCCCAGGGGGGTTCGAACCCCCGTTACCGCCGTGAAAGGGCGGTGTCCTAGGCCTCTAGACGATGGGGACCTAAAAACGGTGCTTTGTTACTGGTGGAGCTAGGCGGGATCGAACCGCCGACCTCTTGCATGCCATGCAAGCGCTCTCCCAGCTGAGCTATAGCCCCGAAAGCAAGCGCATACTATATGGATTTCAAATTTCGCTGTCAACAAATACTTTCAAAACA
>CAJWKF010000025.1 GCA_913042265.1 uncultured Gammaproteobacteria bacterium | reverse complement strand
AAACAACGGTTGTTTTCAAAGGATCTAAAATTTTAAAAACCTGTTCTTGGTATGACTTAGAATTCTCTTGAACTTGTTCTAGTGTTAAGGGCTTTCGAGTAACATTCTTACCTGTCGGGTCACCAATCATTCCTGTGAAATCACCAATTAAGAATAATATTTCATGGCCTAGATCTTGAAATTGTTTCAACTTATTTAGGAGTACAGTATGGCCCAAATGTAAATCTGGTGCTGTTGGATCAAATCCTGCTTTTATTAGAAGAGGACGACCCAATTCAAGCTTCTCTATCAGTTCGCTTTCAACTAATATTTCTTCTGCCCCTCTTTGAATTTCTGCTAGCGCCTCCTTCACAGGAACCATGTTTTTCTCCATTTTGGTAGATCTTATGGCAAGAATGGTATCACAATCAACATGAAGAAAGGCTTCCATTCCCATAGAAATACTGCCAGAATGCATATATGAATAAGTATAAACATAGAGTATTTGATGAAGCGAAACCGATTAACTAGACAGAGCAATTATATAAAAAATCCATCAGATACTAATGCTTGGAATATTAAACATAGATACATTGCTTGTCTTATTCTGCTGTCTATAATTATCTTTTTTCTGGCTTACTCCTCTTCTCCCAAGTTACAAGACGATACACTTCAAACCCAAGTTGTTGAGTTACCTGTATTGCTAGAAAATAGCGGTCATAAGTCCATCTCTTCCCATGGCCCATTAGCTTCGGAATCAGACTTTAGAGGGCCTTCTAGCATTACTTTGAAGTCTATATTTGTAAAAAAAGCCAATGACGCTAAAGATAATGGCCAAGATATTTTCACAGGTTTATTAAAAGCAAGTAGACATTCCTTTTTATCGTGGGATGAAGTGGAAGTAAGACCTGGTGACAACTTGTCACTTATTTTTCCACGTGTTGGCTTATCTGCTAAAGATGTTTACCTCGTTACTCGGCTTGATAAAAAAGCTCTTGGTCCTCTACTTCATTTAAAGCCTGGTCAGATACTTCATTTTGGCACTTTAATCAAAAAAGATGGTTCTATCTCACTTGAAGCTTTAAAAGTTGCTCTCAACCCCATAGAAACATTTCATGTTCGAAAAGTAGAACAAGTTTATCAGGCAGAAACTATTAAACTTGCAGTAGATTTAAGACAGAAACAAATTACCGGTAAGATTGATAGCTCTTTATTTGAAGCTGGGCTGACAGCTGGACTAACCGATAAAGTTGTAATGGAGATGGCTCACATCTTCGGCTGGGACATTGATTTTGCTCTTGATTTACGAAAAGGTGATCACTTTAAACTTATCATAAATGAGGTCTTTGTTAATGGCACTAAAATAGATGATGGCAATATCCTTGCTGCTGACTTCACCAATCGTGGTAAAACTTTTCGCGCCATTCGTTTTGTTGATTCAAAGAATCGGGGGCGCTATTATTCCCCAGAAGGAGACAGTATGCGTAAAACCTTTAATCGAACACCCGTTCCGTTATCACGCATAAGTTCTCGTTTTAACCCAAATCGAAAACACCCAATTTTAAAGACTAACCGTCCTCATCGTGGAGTTGATTATGCAGCGAGAAGAGGTACGCCTATATTAGCTACAGGTGATGGCAAGGTACAATTTATTGGTACTAAAGGCGGCTATGGAAAAACTGTAATTTTATCTCATGGTGGAAAATATACAACACTCTATGCTCATATGTCTCGTTACAAAAAAGGTGTCAGCTCAGGTAAACGTGTCAAGCAGGGACAAATAATTGGCTATATCGGCAGTACCGGCTTAGCTACTGGTCCTCATTTACATTATGAATTTCGAGTCAATGGAACTCATAGAAACCCCTTGACTGTTAAATTGCCAAAAGCTGAACCTCTTCCTAAAAGATATCATGCAGAATTTAAAGCACAGGCTACTCCACTTATTACTCAGCTGGATATTCTAGTCGATACCACACTTGCTCAAGGCGAATAAAGGCTAATATATGCCCTATTACATAGGAGTTATGTCTGGAACCAGCTTAGATGGCATAGATGTCGCTATCGTTGACTTTACAGGAATACTAAACTGCCAACTTATCGCTGCTAAAACATTTCCTTTTCCAGTCGATTTATATCAGCAATTACAAACACTCATTAAAAACCCAAAATGTCATTTAGAAGAAGTAGGCCACCTAAATGTAGCATTGGGGCAATTTATAGGTGAGATAGTACAAGAAGTTTTAGACGAACAAAAAATATCACCAAGTATGATCTCTGCCATTGGTAGCCATGGGCATACACTATTTCATTCTCCTAATGGCTTAAAACCTTTTAGCCTACAAATAGGCGACCCTAATGTAATTGCAGAGTTAACTGGAATTACTACAGTTGCAGACTTTCGCCAACGTGATATAGCAGCAGGAGGGCAAGGTGCACCATTAGTGCCGGCTTTTCATGCTCATTTTTTTGCTGACCCCGCTCAGCCAAGGGCTATTATTAATATCGGTGGTATTGCAAACATTACTCTACTTGATAAAAAACAACCTATCCTGGGCTTTGACACTGGGCCGGGTAATGGTTTACTTGATGCTTGGAGTCTGCTGCAAAAAAATAAACCATATGACGAAAATGGGAACTGGGCAGCAAGTGGGCACTATCATCAGGGCTTGTTATCACAGATGCTTATGGACCCTTATTTTCATGAGCCTATTCCCAAAAGCACAGGGCGCGAATACTTTAATCTCAAGTGGCTGGAAGCTCAGTTAAATAACCTTAGAGAAAAGTTAATCGCCGCCGATGTTCAAGCTACATTATTGGAGTTAACAGCACACACTATCAGCCTTGATATCTTGCACTACTGCAACAATGTTGAAGCAGTTTATATATGCGGAGGTGGAGTTCACAATCATCATCTCATAGAAAGTTTGCGACGATTGTTAGAGAATAAATCCATACTAAGTACCGAACAGCTCGGCTTGCATCCCGATTGGGTCGAAGCAACAGCTTTTGCTTGGCTAGCTCATCTTACACTTAACGGACAAACTGGTAATTTACCATCTGTTACGGGGGCCCGAAGAGCTGTTGTTTTGGGAGCCGTATATTCAGCTTAATAAATCTCTCTATACTAACTAAGTTTATTTATTTAGTGAGGCATTATAATCTGACAGTGACATCAACGTTTCAATATCAAGATTGCTTTCAGGCGCGACTTTAAATAACCACCCAGCACCGTAAGAATCCTGATTAATTAACTCTGGCTCGTCCTCTAAAGCCGTATTTAATGCAATTATTTTACCACTGACAGGCATGTAAATATCGGATGCTGCTTTTACCGACTCCAACAACATACAGCTCTGGTTTGCCTCAATATGTTTACCTACTTCTGGAAATTCGGCAAAGACGACATCACCTAATAAGTTCTGAGCATGGTCACTAATACCTACCGTTAGCTCACCTGACTCTTCAAAACGAACCCACTCATGTGTTGATGCGTACTTTAAGTTTTCTAGATCAGTCATTATTCACTCCACTGATATAATTAATTTAACTGTTAGCTTGCAGTATTAAGAAGCCTTGTATATTTAACTTGTCGAGCTATTATCGTTTGGTCAACCGTCTAATCAAATTAATTAAGTTTGTTGTTGAGCTATCATGGCCTGATATACCGGCATCTTTTTGAAGCTCTGGTACAATGGCTTTCGCTAGCTGTTTCCCTAGCTCAACTCCCCACTGATCAAAAGAATTGATATTCCATATTACCCCTTGAACAAATACTTTGTGTTCATAGAGAGCAACAAGCTGCCCCAGCATTTCAGGCGTTAACTTAGGGAATATTAGTGTGTTGCTAGGTCTGTTTCCTGGAAATATCTTGTGCGGCTGCAGTGCTTCTAGTGCCTCGCCTTCATATCCTTCATTGACTAGTTCAGCGCGAACTTCTTCAGCAGACTTCCCTCTCATCAGAGCCTCCGATTGAGCTAAGCCATTTGCAAGTAAAATAGATTGATGATCACATTCAGGGTAATGACTGTTCACAGGTAAGACAAAATCAACTGGGATCAACTGTGTCCCTTGATGAATAAGTTGAAAGTATGCATGTTGACCATTCGTTCCGGGCGTACCCCATATGACGGGACCTGTACTATAGCTTATACGCTGCCCTTGCCTATTCGTAAGCTTTCCATTACTTTCCATATCCAATTGTTGCATATGACCTGGAAAGCGTGTCAGGGAGTGGTCATAAGGAACAATTGCATGGGTTTGCGAACCGAAGAAATTAACATACCAAATACCTAACAAACCCATAATTACTGGCATATTATCCTCAAACGGCTGATTTCTAAAATGATTATCCATTTCATGACCACCATCTAATAACCGTTCAAAATTATCCATTCCTACATATAATGCGATTGGTAAACCTATCGCGCTCCATAGAGAATAACGGCCACCTACCCAATCCCATATTTCAAACATATTGTCTGTATTAATACCAAACTCTGCGACTGCATTAGCATTTGTAGAGACTGCAACAAAATGTTTTGCAACATCTTTTTGTCCCCCTGCTCGCAGGAACCAAGCTCTCGCTGACTGTGCGTTAGTTAATGTTTCTTGTGTCGTAAAAGTTTTGGAAGCTACAATGAAAAGTGTAGTTTCTTGATCTAGTTTATCAAGAGTTGTACTTAAGTCTGTTCCATCTACGTTTGAAACAAAATGAACATTGATATCAGCTATCGCATAAGGTTCTAGTGCCTCACATATCATTGCAGGTCCTAGATCAGAGCCTCCTATACCAATATTAACAATATCTCTAATACGTTTATCGGTGTAACCCAGCCATTCACCTTGATGAACTTGATCACAAAAAACTTTCATTTGGGATAACACAGCGTTTACTGCTGGCATTACATCTTTGCCATCAACTTTAATTGGTCTGTTGCTACGGTTACGAAGAGCTATATGTGAAACAGCGCGTCCTTCAGTTGTGTTGATTGATTCGCCTGTATACATTCGTTCTACCCAGTCGGATAAGCCTAATGATTTTGCCAAAGCAATTAACTTTTCTACTGTTTCCTTTGTAATACGGTTTTTTGAGTAATCCAGCAACAGTTCTCCACTGTTAGCTGAAAACCTTTCAAAACGCCCTGAATCTAATGCAAATTCATCACGCATGGATACATATTTGAGGTCCGTATAGTGTCGGTCTAAAGATTGCCATTCAGGTGTATTCAAAGGTGTCATATTTTTCTTCTACTTTTTTATGATTGTAAATAATTTGCTAACACATCCCAGGAAACTGTTTCCTGTTCACCGGTTGCCATTGTTTTAACACCAATGACTTTGTTGTTGATTTCATCATCGCCCAAAATCAAGCTCCATCTGGCTCCACTGCGATCTGCATGTTTAAATTGGCTCTTAAAGTTTCCACCACCACAATGAGTAATAAGTTTTAAGCCAGGAACTTCGTCGCGTAATCGTTCGGCCAGTAATAATGCTTCCCGGACTGCTTTATCCCCAACTGCTACGATGTATGCATCTATAGTTTCGATCTTAGGTAGAGCATCCATAGCCTCCAATAAGGAGATCAAACGCTCTAAGCCAATTGCAAAGCCAATTGCCGTCGCAGCTTTCCCGCCAAGCTGACTTACTAAGCCATCATAGCGTCCGCCAGCGCACACGGTTCCCTGTGAGCCTAGATGCTCTGTCACCCATTCAAAGACTGTTTTACCATAGTAATCCAAACCACGAACTAAACGCGGGTTTATCTCATAAATCAGACCTACGGAATCAAGAGCTTCACAAAGTGCATTGAAATCTTGTTCCGACTCTTTATCAAGATGATCTAATAACATAGGCGCACCATCGTTAAGCGCTTGCATTTCTGGGTTTTTGCTATCTAAAATCCGTAGAGGATTACTATGCAAACGACGCTGGCTATCTTCATCTAGTTGATCTCGATGTAATTCAAAATAGTCAATTAGCTTTGCTTTATATAATAAGCGCGCTTCAGTCGAGCCCAGCGAATTTATTTGTAATTTCAGACCTCTTAAGCCTAACTGCTTCCATAACCTTGCTGTCATCAAAATCATTTCAGCATCAATGTCAGGCCCCTTAAATCCATAAGCTTCGACACCAATTTGGTGAAATTGACGATACCTGCCTTTTTGAGGCCGTTCGTAACGAAACATTGGACCTTGATACCATAGCCTTTGAGTTTGGTTGAGTAAACCGTTCTGCATCGCAGCACGCACACAGCCGGCCGTACCTTCAGGCCGAAGCGTTAAACTCTCTCCATTACGATCGTCGAAACTGTACATTTCTTTTTCAACAATATCAGTAACTTCACCTATAGACCGACAAAACAAAGCTGTTTTTTCAACAATAGGAAAGCGAATTTCTTGGTAACCATAACTCCTGAGCACATCGTTTAATGTTGTCTCTACAGCCTGCCAGTATGGCGTTACATCTGGGAGAATGTCATTCATTCCCCGAACAGAGCGAATAATATCTGCCACGATTAACTAATTTCCTTTATAGGTATAATTTTATCTTGTTGTATAGTGCTTTTATTCCGAGCAATTCGTTCTCTAATTTCTCTCTCAAGTTCATCCACTAGAAACTCCTTCTCAACTTTATGGTTTGGCTTACCATCCACATAAAGTAAGTTTGGTGTGCCACCTGCAATACCTATTGCTGCCTCCTTGGCTTCGCCAGGCCCATTAACCACACAACCAATAACTGCAACATCCATGGGCTCGGTGATATCTTCCAATCTTGCTTCAAGTTCATTAACAGTTGAAATAACATCAAACTGTTGCCGTGAACAAGAAGGACAAGCAATTAAGTTAATACCTTTATTACGGATTCTCAAACTTTTCAAAATATCAAAGCCAACACGGACTTCTTCGACCGGATTGGCTGCTAACGATACCCTGATGGTGTCTCCAATGCCTTCTGACAATAGCATGCCAAGGCCAATGGCTGATTTTACAGCTCCTGAGCGAAGGCTTCCTGCTTCTGTAATTCCCAAATGTAATGGTTGCTCTATCTGATCAGCTAATTGTCGATAGGCATGGACTGTCATAAAAACATCTGAGGCTTTAAGACTTACCTTAAAGTCTGGAAAATTCAAGCGATCTAAGATATCAATATGGCGCATTGCTGATTCCACTAGGGCCTCTGGCGTTGGTTCTCCATATTTCTTTTGCAAATCTTTTTCTAGTGAACCTGCATTGACTCCTATCCTAATTGGTATTCCATGGTCTCTTGCGCTCTCTACTACAGCCTTCACACGCTCTTCACGCCCGATATTACCCGGGTTTATCCTTAAACAATCAACTCCCAGTTCAGCTACACGCAGTGCTATTTTATAATCAAAGTGAATATCAGCAATGAGCGGTAAGTTTGCTTGCTGTTTAATCTTACCAAATGCTTCAGCTGCTTCCATTGTTGGTACTGATACCCTAACTAAATCAGCACCAGCCTTTTCTAAAGCCAAAATCTGGGCTACCGTTGATACCACGTCACAAGTTTCTGTATTTGTCATACTTTGAACCGCAATAGGCGCGCCGCCGCCGATAGCCACATTACCAACCATCACCTGGCGTGACCTTCTACGTAGAATGTTATGTTCTGGTCCAGTCACTATCTGTATTCTCTTACAATCATTCTCATTACTTTCTCACTGCAATTTTATTTAGAGGTGAAATTCCATCGATAATTGCTATGTAACTCTCGTTTCGACTTTTTAAAATTATTAGTGGTTCTTCATCAGGCAGGAATAGCCTCTAATTTATTAAGACTTCGCGTCCGTCGTGTTTTATCTTGTACTTCACCAGCTAGCTGACCACAAGCGGCTACAATATCATCGCCACGTGTCTTTCGCACTGTAGCTACATATCCACCATCGAGTAGTTGTTGTTTAAAACGCGAAATCACTTTCTTAGAAGAGCATTTATAATTAGTCCCTGGGAAAGGGTTAAATGGTATTAAGTTTATTTTAGTCGGCAATTCTTTCAATATCCGCATTAAATCACGAGCATCTTGTTCCGAGTCATTGATCCCTGCCAGCAAAACATATTCTATTGTAATGTGACGGCGTTGATGGCCCTCGACATAACGTTTGCAGGCAGCTAATAAAACAGCAATCGGATATTTTTTATTCAAGGGAATAATTTCGTCGCGCAGCTTATCGTTAGCAGCATGCAAGGACACGGCTAAACTAACATGACAATCTTCCCTCAGTTTATCTATCATTGGCACCATTCCAGAAGTGCTCAACGTAACTCTTCTCCATGAGATTCCGTATGCCAAATCATCGCGCATTAAATTCATCGCAGCAATGACATTATTATAGTTTGCTAGGGGCTCCCCCATACCCATCATGACAACATTAGTAACTACTCGTCGCCCTTTGGGATCTTTACCTAAATACTTATTTGCTAACCAAAGTTGACCAATAATCTCACTTGCTTCTAAGTTTCGATTAAAGCCCTGTGCACCAGTAGAACAGAAAGTACAGGCTAAAGCGCAACCAACTTGAGATGAGACACATAACGTTCCTCGCTCTCCTTCTGGTATATATACCGCTTCAATTGCATTACCACAAGATAGCCTCATAACCCACTTCCGAGTGCCATCAATTGAAATATATTCTTGCAAAACTTCAGGCAAGCTCAGTGTCGCTTTCTCCGACAACGTTTGACGCAATGTTTTACTAAGATTAGTCATCTCATCAAAATTGACAACACGATACTGGTGTATCCATTGCAATAACTGACGTGCACGAAAGGGTTTTTCACCAATCTCAGTAAAAAAACCTTCCAGACCTGCAAGGTCTAAACCTAGTAGGTTTGTATATGTCATCAGAATTACTGCCTCTGCCTCATCGAGTTCGCGCGCATATTTGATCTTCAGTGAAGAAGTAAGCAATCTCACGGGCAGCGCTTTCAGCTGAATCGGAACCATGGGCTGCATTTTCGTCAATACTTTGCGCAAAATCAGCACGAATGGTACCTGCATCTGCATCCGCTGGATTCGTAGCACCCATCAAATCACGATTTTTTATCACAGCATTTTCACCTTCTAAAACTTGAACTATGACTGGACCAGAAATCATAAAACTGACTAATGCACCAAAAAATGGGCGTTCCTTGTGCTCCTTATAAAACCCTTCAGCCTGTTCTTGGCTTAAGTGAATCATTCTGGCCGCAACAATTTTTAAACCCGCTTTTTCAAAACGTGCGTAAATGTCACCAATCACGTTTTTAGCTACTGCATCAGGTTTAATAATAGAAATTGTACGTTCGATCGTCATGGTTGTTCCCTAAATATAAAGTTACTGAAATTTAGCTATTTTAGCATTTTATGGCTGTCATGATAGAACTATTGAGATAGAATAATTCTATATTGTATATAAAGTACAAATTTCATCTTTTGTAACTGTTGATGTGTAATGTAACGCTTCAGCTTAAATTTAGGCTTTTAACTAATTATGCATGAACCTTTTAAACGTATTGGTCTGTTTATCCGTAAGGATGACCCTATTCTTGAGAGTGCCGTTGTTCAGGTATGTCAGTTTTTGAATACACAAGCTTTGACTCTGGTTATTAACGAACCACTAAGCTTTTTGACTGATTTGAAGATTATTGATATTTCTGATTTTCCACAACATTGTGATCTTACAATCGCAATAGGTGGTGATGGAACTATACTATCGGCTTCGCGTGCTCTGGCAGGAAGTGGATTACCTTTGGTTGGTATTAATGTGGGTCGGCTTGGATTTCTTGCTGATGTCACTTTAGATAACTTAGCAAGTCAATTATCGCAGATTCTTGCTGGGAAATATCGCGAAGATACCCGGTTTCTGATGCAGGCAACAATAAATAATGCTGACAAGCCTATAGGCTTAGCCATGAATGATGTTGTTATTCATGCGAATCAGAGCTTGCATATGATTGAATTTGAAACTTCAATAAATGGTCGGTTTCTCAATAGCCAGCGGGCCGATGGTATCCTCGTTGCCACACCAACCGGCTCCACAGCCTATGCTATGTCTGCTGGAGGTCCCATTCTTGATGTCGATTTAGATGCATTGGTATTAGCCTCAGTCTGTCCTCATACATTAAGTAATCGCCCTCTAGTGCTAGCCGCTAATAGTGTTATCGACATTACGTTAAGTGACAAAACTGTTGGAAGCTGTATGGCTACATGCGATGGTCGACTTGGCTCTATTATTCAACCTGGAGATACTATTCGCATAGAGAAAGCACCTATCACCATCAAACTTTTACATCTTGAAGATCACGACCACTATTCTATTTTAAGAGCCAAGTTAGAATGGGGTCGAAAATTAACATGTTAATACACTTAAGTGTTCGCCACCTTGCCGTCGTCGATGACATTACACTCAGTTTTGAGCGAGGAATGACCTCCTTGACTGGTGAAACTGGTGCTGGCAAGTCCATATTAGTTGATGCTTTAGGACTAGTATTAGGTGACCGAGCTGATTCAAATATGGTTCGCCATGGATGTGACCGTGCTGAAATTGAAGCAAGCTTTGATATTACTGACAATATCGTTCTACAGCAATGGCTTATTGAACAAGAGTTAAATGATCAAAAACAATGTAACCTCCGAAGAACCGTATCCAGTGAAGGACCATCCCGAGGTTATATAAACGGTCGCATCGTACCTTTAAGCCAACTACGAATGATTAGTGAAAATAGCATTGATATTCATGGACAACATGCACACCAGTCATTGATTCGTAGTGATACCCAGCGTTTACTCCTTGATACTGTTGCAAAAACTAAACCTTTACTCGCTAAGCTAGAAACTGCCCATAAGCACTGGCAGAACCTTAAGCATGATGTAGCTGCTCAAGAGGTTCAATCAGAACAACACATAGCTCAACTTGAACTTTTACAATATCAAATCAATGAACTAGTTCCACTAGATTTAAGTGAAAGCAGTGTTAAAGAGCTTATTAGTTCACAGCAAAAACTAGCACATGCCTCCGAGTTGATGACTACAGCCCAAAGCAGTTTGCACTCACTTTATGACAAAGAAGAGGGTGCAGCATACAGTCAAATTACCCAAGCTTTATCTAATATCGAGGCCCTAACGAATATAGAGCCTCGATTTGCTAATATTGTTGAAGTTCTTAATTCATCCAGCCTACAACTTGACGAGGCTGCTGGTGAATTAAGACATTATCTTGATAACAATGAACAAGATAATAATCTCTTGACCGAAGTTGAAATTCAACTATCAGCTTTACATGACATTGCACGTAAACACCATGTAGAAGTAGAGGCCTTACCAGCACACTACCGCTTCCTTTGCGAGCAGTTATCGCAACTCACAAATAGTGAGGAACATCAAGCTCAACTAGAGCGCGAACTTGCTCAACAAGAAGGTATCTGTCTAGAATTATGTCAAAAAATCAGTCATATGCGTCAGGAGGCTGCTGTGCCTCTCGCACAGGAGATCACAGCTACAATTCAACAATTGGCAATGCCTGGTGGACGTGTTGATTTTCTCATTACGCCAATGGAAAGTAGTCGTTTCAATGACACTGGGGCTGACCATGTTCAACTGCTTGTGAGTACTAATCCAGGACAAGCTGCTGGTGAATTGGGAAAAGTGGCTTCTGGAGGTGAACTTGCTCGCATTAGTCTGGCGATTCAGGTGGTTACAGCAGGTACACGCAGTGTGCCAACCTTGGTGTTTGATGAAGTTGATGTTGGTATAGGTGGAAGCATCGCAGAAATCGTTGGTCAACATTTACGTCAACTGGCTAGTACGCAACAAGTCATATGTATTACTCACCTACCTCAAGTTGCGGCACAAGCACATCGGCAAGTCCAGGTTAGTAAAAAACAATTGAAGGATACAACATATATCGAGCTGATTGAACTGAATCAATCACAAAGAATTGAAGAGATTGCTCGCATGTTGGGCGGTGTCACTATTACAGAGAAAACCCTCTCTCACGCAAAAGAAATGCTCGAACATACACCTTAAAAGGCTAAAGCAGCTAATTTTTTTCTTGGCACTGTTTGCATATACCGTAGATATACAAACTATGTTCTGTCATCTTAAAGCCTTTCTCTATCGCAATCGATCGCTGGCGCTGCTCAATAACTTCATCTACAAACTCTTCTATTTGATTACAGCTTACACACAGAAGATGATCATGATGTACTCCATCTTCTAGTTCAAATACGGCATGTCCACCATCAATACTCAGGCGTGATACTAAACCTGCATCTTCAAACTGTGTCAGTACGCGATATACAGTGGCTAATCCTATATCTTCACCCATTAATAGTAAAGCTTTATACACATCTTCAGCACTCATATGGCGCTGTTCAGAAACCTCTAGTATTTCTAGTACTTTAAGTCTTGGGAGTGTGATCTTTAGTCCTGCTTTTTTTATGTCCTGCCCTTCCATACTCATAAACATGCCTCGTCGAAACTGAGTGATTAGCGTATCATTCCAGTTTGGTAATTAATTAAGATAATGAATATAAATGAAAACCGTCATCATTTACACTTTTTCGTTTCTGATCCTGCTAATTAGTGGTTGTAGTAGCTACAACACCCCTTTTGTATATCGCATCGATATCCAACAAGGTAATACTATTACACAAGAGATGATTAGTCAGCTAAAACTTGACATGTCCAAAAGTCAAGTTGCATACGTAATGGGAACCCCCCTGATTATAGACACCTTTAACCCCGATCGCTGGGACTATCTCTACAGTTTTCGCCCCGGTAATGGCGAGCGTGAGCAGCGCAATATCACCATTTATTTCAAGCAGGACAAATTAGACTTCATATCCGGAGACACAAGAACAGCTAGTCGCGATGAATTAACCCCAGTTCTCCGCATCGATAGTAACGTTATTGTTCCACTCTCCGATAAAAAAGTGGGTTTTTTTAATGATTTAAAACAA
>CAJWKF010000024.1 GCA_913042265.1 uncultured Gammaproteobacteria bacterium | reverse complement strand
CCATTTTCACGCCACCAACGCTTAATATCTTCGCCTTTTTCTTCGTCTGATGCGTAAATATCCACGTTAAACTCCTCTAGAAGCTATTGATACCTAAATTAAAAGGTGCTGAAATCAAAAGATGAAATTATACGTGAAAGTCACCCTGTGATGTTGATATGTTCTATCAACCATTTCATAAAGTTCATCTGTACCAATATGGTGCATGGAATATACTTACGCACTATATTAGACCAGCAATTCTAACTTGTGACGTCATTACTGTTCCAAATCTATGTAATCTCCATAAAGTATTATTATGGTTCAGTTCTTGCATTACCTTTCCTTTATTATTTAGTTTAAAGGAAAAAATTGTGGAGAGTTCAACTGATGTCCTATTCATTTTAATGGGAGCAATCATGGTACTTGCCATGCATGCTGGTTTCGCTTTTTTAGAAGTTGGTACAGTCCGTAAGAAAAACCAAGTCAACGCCTTGGTTAAAATTATTATGGACTTTGCAATTTCAACTATTGCCTACTTTTTTATTGGTTATGGGATCGCATATGGCATCGACTTTCTCAAACCAGGGCCATCACTAATTGATAGCAATGGTTATGCCTTGGTTAAATTCTTTTTCTTATTAACTTTCGCTGCTGCTATTCCGGCTATTGTTTCTGGTGGTATTGCTGAACGAGCTAAATTCAACCCCCAACTTATCGCAACCTTTTTATTGGCTGGTTTTCTTTATCCCTTTTTCGAAGGTATAAGTTGGAACGGCGCATATGGTATTCAAGACTGGCTCGCCAGTAGTTATGGATTTGGCTTCCATGATTTTGCAGGCTCTATTGTCGTACATGCTTTTGGTGGTTGGGTAGCCCTTGCTGCAGTACTTTTATTAGGTCCACGTCATGGTCGTTATGGAAAAAAAGGTGAGATTTTTGCACATCCGCCTTCAAATATTCCCTTCTTAGCATTAGGAGCTTGGATTCTGACAGTTGGCTGGTTTGGTTTTAATGTAATGTCTGCTCAAGAGGTTGGAGGTATTAGCGGCTTGGTTGCTGTTAATTCTCTCATGGCTATGGTTGGCGGCACAATAATGGCATGTTTTGTTGGTCGTAATGATCCAGGATTTGTACATAATGGCCCACTAGCGGGGTTAGTTGCAGTCTGTGCTGGCTCAGATATAATGCATCCGCTTGGTGCGTTAATCACTGGCGGAATTGCCGGTGCTTTATTTGTTTACGCATTCACTCTTACCCAAAACAAATGGAAAATAGACGATGTTTTAGGTGTTTGGCCATTACATGGCCTTTGTGGTGTTTGGGGTGGCATCGCTGCTGGTATATTTGGCCAGTTATCATTCGGTGGTTTAGGCGGCGTTAGTATGATGTCACAACTTATTGGAACAGTATTGGGAGTCACTATTGCGTTTGTTGGTGGCTTAATTATATATGGTGGACTTAAGAGCCTATTGGGCCTGCGTTTAACTCAAGAAGAAGAATTTAACGGAGCGGACTTAAGCATTCATAAAGTTAGTTCAACTTCTGGGGACGACTAAGCATTCAAAAAAAGGCCTTGTGATATACAAAGCTCTTTTTTATTAAACATATATAGGTTATATACTACCTAATGATGCCACCCTGCTGTTGATCTAGAAAAGTCGTGTATAGACTCAACTCTGAATTAACTTGCTCTAACTCTTGTATTGCAGAACTCGCCTGAGTAATTTTCAAGCTCAAGCGATAGGTGAGCTTATATGCCTGCTTGATACTCTTTATCTGTTGCGCTGTAAAAGCGTGTCGACGTAACCCTTCTATATTGACACCAACTGGTTTAGCCATATGACCAGATACGAGTATATATGGTGGAACATTACGTGAAATTACACTTCCCATAGCACTAAATGCATATGATCCGATGTGATTAAACTGGCTAACGAGAGTAAAACCACCCAAGATAATAAAATTATCGATAATGACATGGCCTGCTAGCGTGGTATTGTTGGCAAAAATATTATCATTACCAACAATACAGTCATGTGCAATATGAACATAAGCCATGATCCAGTTATTATTACCAATTTTTGTAACTCCCCCACCTTGGAGCGTCCCACGATTTATTGTGACATTCTCGCGTATTAAATTGTTATCACCAATTTCTAGTGTTGTTAACTCACCAGCATATTTTTTATCTTGTGGATCTTCACCGATAGAAGAAAATTGATATATATGAGTATTCTTGCCTATCTTAGTAGGCCCTTTGATCACAACATTTGATTCAATCTTACAACCACTACCAATTTCAACACCAGCTCCAATAATAGTGAATGGCCCAATAGAAACCTCATCAGCAATAACTGCTGATGAATCGATAATTGCCGTCTTATGGATCATGGACCAATTGCTTGATTAGTACACATAATATCAGCACTAACAACCATCTCACCATCAACCGTGGCTTCCCCTGAGAATTTCCATAGATTACGTTTATGCTTTACAAGTTTCACTTCTAATCTAATTTGATCACCTGGTTCAGTAGGTCGTTTAAAACGAGCATTATCAATGCCTGCAAGATAATAAAGTTCTTGCTTAGATCTTAAATCAGCTGCGGTTTTAAATGCTAACAAACCAGTTGCCTGTGCTAATGATTCAAGAATTAATACGCCTGGCATAATTACACGTTGTGGAAAATGACCTGTAAACTGCGGCTCATTGAATGTAATATTTTTAATGCCAACCAAATACTCTCCAGCAACATAGTCAGTAACACGATCTATCAAGAGAAAAGGATAGCGATGCGGGAGTAGTTCCTGAATTTCATGTATATCGATCGTATTCAATATTTTATATCCTTATACTTTGTCTATGTTTAATATGAAATAAACATCTTTATCATCTTACCTAAGCCATACCACACTATACTCGAATGACTATTATGATAGTTATTCTATTACATCTCTATGCTTTAGATGCTCAAGTTTTTTTACACGTGCAGCTAGTTTGTCCATCTGACGATATCGCACCACATTTTTATGCCATTGTGAAGTAGGCTCGGCCGGTATACCAGATGAGTATATGCCAGCTTCTTTAATTGATTTTGTTACCATCGTCATCCCTGTTATTGTGACGTCATCAACAATTTCAATATGGCCGCCAATTCCGACCCCCCCACCGATGATACAGTTCTCACCAATATGAGTACTACCTGCAACTCCCGAACAGCCTGCTATTACTGTATTATTTCCGATAATCACATTGTGACCAATTTGGATTTGGTTGTCTAATTTAACACCATGCCCAATGACCGTATCTTCAATGGCTCCTCTATCAACTGTAGTATTTGAACCTATTTCGACATTATTACCAATTTTAACTCGGCCAATCTGTGGGATTTTAATCCACTCCCCTTTGTCATTAGCGATACCAAAACCATCAGCACCAATCACCGCCCCGGGATGAATCAAAACATTTTCACCTATTTCAACACCGTCGCAGATTGTGACATTTGGTGCTATGCGAGAGTTTTTCCCAATGATGGCCCCTTCCTGTAAAACTGTTCCTGCACCTATAATAACCCCGTCAGCTAATTTAACACCTGCTTCAACCACTGCTTGAGGTCCAATAGATACAGTTTTAGGTATAAAAACACTCGCATCAACCGTTGCAGAGGCTGCTACTCCACTTATTATCTTTTTCGGTGGGTTTAATAAAGCCGCTATTTTTGCATAAGCAATATATGGATTGTCAACTACAATCGCATTGCTCTTTACGAGCCCAGCCATCTCCTTACTAACGATCACCGCCCCTGCTTTGGAGGAGGAAAGATATTTTTTATATTTGCTGTTAGCTAAAAAACTGATCTGTTGACTGTTAGCAGCTTGCAATGTTGATATATTGGAGATTTGATATTCGGCATCCCCAAGAATAACACCGTCAATATGAAGTGTTATTTGGGCTAGGGTCAACATATTATATCTGGTAAAGCCCTATTGAGACTTTAAACTTTCGAGTACTTTATTAGTAATATCTACCTTCTCACTTGCATAAATAACTCCCTGAAAAACAATCAAGTCATACTTTTCTTTTTTAGCAATGTCTGTAATAGTCTTAGCAATTTCCTTTTCTAACTTCCGTAACTCTTCATTACGACGAATCGATAGATCTTCACTATACTCATCCTGCAATCGTTTAATATCACGCTGAGCGCTCACTAAAGAGCGTTCTTTTGACTTCCTCTCTTCAGCACTAAATATTGCCCCATCTTTGACTAGTTTTTCTTGTTTAGCCCTTAACGATTTTACTTTTCCCTCTATCTCTTTGCTACGTGAGGAAAACTCTTTTTCTAGTCTAGCTAACGCTCTAGTTTTCTGAGGTGATTGCTCCATTACAGCGGCGGCATTTACTACTCCAACCTTCAGTTCTGCAGCATGAACAGGTGTACTGAAAATTACTACCCAAGTACATAACCATATAAACTTCATTTTATTCACACTTATCTCCAAACTCTTATTTAAAATGTTGAACCAACAGCAAACTGGAACACTTCGGTCTCATCGCCTTTTTGCTCATTAAAGGGACGTGCAAAACTAACTGAAACTGGTCCAAATGGTGAAATCCAAATTGCCGATAAGCCAGCCGAATATCTAAGCAACCCAGCATCGAAATCCTGATCTTCATCGTAAACATTACCGACATCAATGAAACCACTTAAGCGGAAAGATCTAATTTTCTTTTTCACAAATGGTACTGGAAAAATAATTTCAGTGCCTGCATTGACTAAAAAGTTTCCTCCCAATGATTCATTATTTTCCTTTAGGCCTATGGTATTTGTTTTAAAACCTCGAACGCTCTTTTGGCCACCTGCATAAAAATTTTGGAAGAAGGGGTAGTTTTCAGTACTACCATACGCGTCGCCAAATGCAATTTTACCACCATAAGCTAAAGTTAAGTTTTCAGTTAAAGGTTCGTATCGTCTATCTTCATAATTCAATTTATAATATTGAAGAGATCCGCCTGGTAAGGTTACCATTGTTGAGAGCCGTTGTAACTTACCCCTCGTTGGCAATACAGGATTGTTTCTAGTGTTATTTGTCCAAGCTAACACTGCTGAGAAAGTATCATACTGATCACCTTCTCTCGCTACGAACTTATTATACCTACTGACTGTACTTACTTTAGGTAAGTGAATTAATGTGTTTTCATATCCCAAAGATAAACTGATTCTGTCATTTTCTGCAATCGGTACTCCAAAAGTAGTGGACGCACCATAAGTGTCCGTGCTGAAACTTGCGATATTGGCTTCATTGGCATCAGTTTCACTATAGAAAGCACCAAATCCTTGGCTAATGCCGTCAACTGTAGCGAATGGGTTCGTGTAGCCAACGCTATAGGTTGTATTAACATCGCCATTATTAAAGCCAAAACTGATGTGTTTGCCACTACCCATAAAATTTTTCTGAGTTAAATTAGCATTTATTACTAAACCGTCGGAGTCAGAAAAACCCACCCCTGCCGATAAGTTACCTGAGGATTGCTCTATAACTTTGAAATCTAGATCAACTTGATCCGATGTACCAGCTACCGGAATCATATCAACATTTACGTCTTCAAAATAACCTAGCCGTTGAATAAGTGCCCTGGAGTTTTCTACATCCATCGTTGATATGTAGGCTGATTCTTGTTGCCGTAGTTCTCGACGAATGACTTCATCTCGTGTCTTACTATTACCTTGGATATTAATGCGCCTAACATAAGCTCGTCGGCCCGGGTCAACAAAAAATGTTAATGCGACTGAACGACTTTCTTTGTCAATTTCTGGAACTGCATTAATATTGGCAAAAGCATAACCGTCATTACCCAAACGATTTGTTAAATACTCACTACTTTGTGTCACTTGTTTACGCGAAAATATTGCATTTTTTTTAATAGTAACCAGGCCAAAAAGCTCTTCTTCTTTAACAATAAGGTTTCCAGCAAGTCTCACTTCTTTTATTTTATACTGTTGGCCTTCTGAAATATTAATAGTGATAAACATCTCTTTTTTATCATCGGTGATTGATACTTGAGTTGACTCAACAATGAAGTCAACATAGCCTCGATCCAAGTAAAATGATTGCAACTTTTCCAAGTCCGCAGATAATTTTGGACGTGAATATTGGTTATCACGTGTCACAATTGAAAACAGGCTTCCTGTTGTTGACTCAAACTCGCTTAATAAATCTTCTTCTTGATAGGAAACGTTACCAACTATGTTGATATCACCAATCGTCGTTACAGTTCCTTCACCCATCATAATTTGAATGCCAACTCGGTTTTCAGGTAATACACTGACTTTTGACTCAATAGTTATTCCATATTTACCTCGGCTGAAGTACTGTCTTTGCAATTCTAATTCAACACGTTCTAACATCGCTTTATCGTATACTTGGCCTTCAGAAAATCCAATTTCGCGAAGTGACCTGGATAAATCTTCACTGCCAAGGTCCTTGTTACCAACAAATTCGATACTTGATATCGCAGGACGTTCACTGACATTGATTATCAAGACTCCATCCTCAACTTCAACGGCAACATCATTAAAGTATTTGGATTTATATAAAGCACGGATGATACTTTTGGCATCGTTATCAGTCATTTCATCCCCAGCTTTTAATGGGATGTAATTAAAAACAGTTCCTACAGATAGACGTTGTAAGCCCTCCACGCGGATTTCTTTTATTACAAAGCTCTCAGCAAAAGCTGTACTACTCAGCAACAATAAAATAATAATATTGAGTAATTTAGTCATTTCTTTATTTGGTTAATCTAATGCGAATTCGCTCACTAGTGTACCCGTATTGTAGCTATAATCCAAACAGTCTTAATAAGTCATTGAAAAAGGCAAACAACATTAAAGTTAACAATAAAACAAGCCCTACTTTTTGACTCTTTAACTGAACCTCTTCTGATAATGGTTTTCCTCTGATCCACTCAAAAAAATACATTATCAAATGCCCACCATCTAGTATTGGAATGGGGAATAGATTTAAAATACCAATGCTAATACTGATGACTGCTAGAAAACTAATGAATGAAATTAGGCCTCTATCGGCTGATGTACCGGCAAATTGAGCAATAGCAATAGGTCCACCCAGATTTTTACTCGATATGTCACCAAGTAATATACCTACAAAACTTTTTATTGTTATAAAAGATATTTCTCCTGTCATTTTAATTGCTTCGAGCAGGCTGGATAATGGTCCAAAACGTAGCTCAGCTTCCAATTCTTCTGGAACTATCGTGGCGCTAACATCAACACCTGCACCAATAACACCTATTTTTCCTTCTGTTTCTATTGGCATAATTTGAAGAGTATGCCGTACACCCTGACGTTGAATTTCTACATCTAATAACTGATTTGGGCTATCTCTTATTATATTCACCCATTCAGCCCAGTGAGTAACGACTTGACTATTTGAAGATATAATCACATCGCCTACACGCAAACCCCCAGCATCCGCTGCTTTATTTGCTACAACAGCACCAACCACTGGCCTCAATTGATATAAAACGGGAATCAAACCAAGTTGCTTCAATAAATTTGTAGGTTTATCAGCTAATGTTGTTTGTTGTGGGATTATAAGAGAGCGTTGCTGCTGCTCTCCTTCTTTCTCAATTGTTAATTCAACTCTACCACCGACTTCTGCAACTTGAGCTAAAGCATTGCGAAAGCTTGCCAAAGTAGGAGTTTTATTACCGTTAACACTATGTATCTCATCACCAGGAAGTAATTGTGCTATTTCAGCAGGTGAACTAATTTCCACTTGGCTTACAATAGGTTTTATACCCGCGATACCTGTTACGAATATTAGCCAATAAGCAAAGACCGCAAATAATAAATTTGCAATAGGTCCTGCAAATACTATGGCAACTCTAGAACCCAAAGATTTACGGTTGAAGGTCTGATTTAAATCCTCTTTCGGTACTTCCCCTTCTCTCTCATCTAACATTTTGACATAACCACCCAAGGGGATCATTGCCAAAACATATTTAGTGCCGTCTTGTCCTATTTTTTGCCATATAGGCTTACCAAAACCAATAGAGAACTTTAGTACTTTCACACCGCATCGTCTAGCTACCCAAAAATGTCCATACTCATGAACCGTAATTATAATTGCCAGTGAGAAAATAAAAAAAAGGAATGATTGCATAACTAATTAACGTACTTATTTGCCAGAGAACGAGCTTCTTTATCATCTGCTAAAACTTGTTCTAAACTATCTCCGCTACTTGAGGTTTGTTCAGAAAGTACTTGCTCAATAATGATGGGGATCTTAGTAAACTTAATACGTTTGTTTAAAAAAGCACATACAGCCACTTCATTTGCTGCATTTAAAATTGCTGTCGTTGTTCCTCCAGCCTCCAACGCCTCATAGGCTAGTGCCAAACACGGAAAATGATTATGTTCAACTTTTTCAAAATCTAATCGCCCTATGTCAACAAGATTAAGGGGTAACACACCAGAATCAATACGGTTTGGCCATGCTAATGCATTCGCAATAGGAGTTCTCATATCTGGATTTCCCATCTGAGCTAAGACTGAACCGTCAACATAATCAACCATTGAATGAATGATACTTTGACGATGCATTACAACTTCGATAGATTTGCTGGACATGCCAAATAGCCAATGTGCTTCAATCACCTCTAAACCTTTATTCATCATTGTAGCTGAGTCCACTGATATCTTTGCCCCCATTGACCAGTTAGGGTGTGCAACTGCTTGTTCTGGAGTAACATTTTCTAGATCCGAAGGCTCATAGTCTCTAAACGGTCCACCAGATGCAGTTAAAATAATACGTCTAATGCCTTTACCATCATATTGGTATTTCTGTCTTTTCCCTACCGGTAAACATTGCCAAATAGCATTATGCTCACTATCCACAGGTAGAAGTGTCGCACCACTAGCTACAATTTCTCGCATTAATAATTGCCCGCTCATAACTAAGGCCTCTTTATTTGCTAACAAGATAGATTTACCTGATTTTGCTGCGGCTAATATCGGCAATAAACCAGCTGCACCAACAATTGCAGCAATAACATAATCAACCCCTTCGCTGCTAGCCACTTCCTCTAAAGCATGCTCGCCTGATAATACCTCTGTGGATAAACCAGCTGTTTTAACCTTTAATGTGAGCAATTCGGCGCTACTTTCATCCAACATCACAGCAAACTTTGGTTCAAATTGCTGACACTGTTCAAATAATGTATCGACAGAATGATTGGCTGTTAGCGCATAGACATCGTATTCATCAGAATGTTGTCTTAAAACACTGAGTGCACTTGTGCCAATTGAACCAGTTGAGCCCAACAAAGTAACAGCTTTCAAGTTATAGGCCCCCAGTTAGTATCAAACCTGCAACAAAAATTGGAACAGCCGCTATCAAGCTATCAATCCTATCTAAAATACCGCCATGGCCTGGTAATAAATTACCGCTATCTTTGATGTTGTGACTTCGTTTAAACAGGCTTTCAAATAAATCACCCACAATTGACATTGCAACTGATGACAAAGTTAATAGCAGCCATGTTTGCAATGACAATCTTCCTCCTAACCCTATTTCAAAAGCAATGATTGCCCAAATAGTAGTTAAGCCTAGAGCCCCCCATACACCTTCCCATGTTTTGTTTGGACTGACTGCTTTAGCTAGTGCTTTTTTACCCCATTTTTTGCCCACAAAGTATCCACCCGTATCTGCAAGCCATACTGATACTAATATATAAAGCAGCTGCTGTGGGCCCATGACTGTGTCATGTAAAGAAATAGTGGCAACCCAAAATGAAGCCAAAAGAATTACTGCACTTGCAATTCCAAACCCCGGCTGTCTGAACAATATAATCAGGTGATTTGGTAGACCATCATTGCCGTACTTCATGAGGACAGCTGCTGCTAATAGCCAGATTATCGATGCGATTGATACTATAAATCCAGTGGATAAGTAATCCAAACTTATGGTGGACAATAAACATAACCCTGAAACCCATATTAGACGTTTTATAACATCATGCACACCGATAATGCCAAACCATTCCCATGCTGCCAACACCGTTACAATCGCTACAAACCATTCTAGTGTTTTAGTTTGCAACAATAAAATACCCAATAATACTAAGGGAATTAATATTGCAGCTGTTATTAACCTTTGTTTAATCATTTTTACTATCTTCTAATTGTTCAGACGTTTTGCCAAAGCGTCTTTCACGATGAGTAAATGACTCTATTGCCAAATCAAGTGATTCTTCGTCAAAGTCTGGCCATAAAGTGTCGGTAAAATAAAATTCGGTATATGCCATTTGCCATAACATGAAATTACTGACTCGTTGTTCACCACCTGTACGGATGAAAAGATCTGGATCTGGTAATTCAGCAGTTGTCAGCCCACTGCTAATTAGGTCTTCCGTGATCTGCTCAGGTATCAGTTCGCCTAATTTAACTTTACTTGCTAAGTTTTGGACAGAGCGTGTTATGTCCCATTGGCCGCCATAGTTAGCAGCAATGTTAAGTGTTAAACCTGTGTTATTTTTAGTGGTATTTTGACCATCTGTAATTTGCTTTTGAAGGCTAGATGAAAATTTGCTGATATCGCCGATTACTTTCAATCGCACATTATTTTTATCCAGATGCTTAACCTGTTGTTTAAGCACTAATGCAAATAACTCCATCAACAAGCTAACTTCTTTAGTGGGCCGGCGCCAATTTTCACTACTAAAAGCAAAAAGGCTTAGAACAAAAATCTGTTTTTCAAAGCAATATTTTACAATTTTTTCAACAGATTTTACCCCAGCACGATGGCCCATAAAACGTGGTTGGTGACGTTGCTTTGCCCACCTGCCATTACCATCCATAATAATTGCAATGTGCTTTGGGGTCAGCTGATTCTTATCAGCCACTAATCTTAGCTCGTCTGGTAAACAACACTAAACTTCCATTAAAGCGGTTTCTTTATCAGCCAAAATATGATCAACTTGCTTCATCACATTATCGGTTAACTTTTGAATAGAATCACCTGCACCGCGTTCAGCATCCTCAGATATTTCTTTTTCTTTAAGCAATTCTTTCAGGGTACTGTTTGCATCACGGCGAATATTGCGAACTGCAATGCGCGCACCTTCAGCATCTGAGCGTGCCACTTTTACTAAATCACGACGACGTTCCTCAGTCAAGGGAGGGATAGGAATCCGGATTGTCATACCTGCACTATTTGGATTGACTCCAAGGTCAGAAGTCATAATAGCTTTTTCAACTACTGATAACATCGGTTTTTCCCAAGGTGTGACCGTTAGTGTTCTCGAATCTTCAATTCCAACATTAGCAACTTGGCTCAATGCCACATCCGAACCATAATAAGGCACTAAAACATGATCTAAAAGACTAGTATGCGCACGGCCAGCACGAATTTTTGCCATTGCATTGTTTAGTGCAGTGACACTTTTTTGCATTCTGTCTCCCGCATCTTTTTTAATATCTTCAATCATCTTTAAATTCCTAACTAGATTTTATGTCATTAATCTTGCTTTTTTTTATTTCACCAGCGTTCCAATCTCTTCACCATAAATAATTTTAGTCAAATTACCTGTTTCATGAACATCGAAGATTCTTAGAGGCATTTTGTGTTCTTGGCACATAACGACTGCTGTAGTATCCATAACACCAAGGCGTTTATTAATAACTTCATCATAGGTCAACTCGTTATAACGGACAGCATCTAAATTAGTTTTCGGATCAGCACTATACACACCATCTACTTGAGTGGCTTTTAACAATAAGTCAGCACCAATTTCAACTGCTCGAAGACTGGCTGCTGAGTCTGTCGTAAAAAAAGGATTACCTGTTCCTGCAGCGAAGATCACGACGCGGCCTTTTTCAAGGTGTCGAATTGCACGGCGACGTAAGTAATCTTCACAAACTTCATTGATCCGAATTGCAGACATGACACGACAAAAACGGTCATGGCGTTCTATTGCATCTTGTAAGGCAAGAGCATTCATGACGGTTGCTAACATACCCATATGGTCGGCGCTTACTCGATCCATGCCATTAGCCGCTAACCCAGCCCCTCGAAAGATATTACCACCACCTATAACGATACCAAGCTCGACACCATCAGCACTAAGCTCTGCTATTTCTTTTGCAAAACGAAAAATAACCTCTGGTTGAATGCCATAATCAGCATCGCCCATCAATGCTTCACCACTTAATTTAAGTAGGATCCGCTTATAACGTGGTTTTTTTTCCGTTTTTGACATTATCTAGTTTCCTCTAGCTTGAGCCATCACTTCTTCAGCAAAATTATCTTCTTTTTTCTCTATGCCTTCACCAACTTCATAGAAAGCGATCTCGTTGACTGTTGCATTTGCTCTAGATAATAATTTTTCAACTGTGACATCTGGATCTTTAACAAAACCTTGTCCTAACAAACTAATTTCATTAATAAACTTACTCATTCTACCATCAACCATTTTTTCAATTATAGGTTCTGGTTTGCCACTTTCACGTGCTTGTGTTGTCACAATATCACGTTCTTTATTTAGTAATTCAACTGGTAACTCTGCTGCTGAAATAGCTTGTGGTCGACTTGCTGCAATATGCATAGCTATATCTTTAGCCAAAGCCATATCTCCGCCCGTTAATTTGACCATGCTTCCCATGCTCTCCCCATGACGGTATGAACCAATGACACCATCATCTGTAGACATCAGAGTAAAACGACGTACCTGAATATTTTCACCAATTTTTGCAATTAGAGTTTGACGGACAGAATCTATATTTTCACCGGCATCATTTAATGACAGCGACATCAGTGCCTCTATGTCGACTGGCTGTGATTCCAATGCTGTTTTTGACACTTTATCTACAAATTCAATGAAATCCTCAGCTTTTGCCACAAAATCTGTTTCTGAATTAATTTCAAGCATTACCGCACGTTTACCATCAGTACTTGTTTTAATTGCAATTACACCTTCAGCGGCAACACGGTCTGACTTTTTATCGGCTTTTGCTAAACCTGACTTACGCATTGCTTCTATTGCTAAATCGATATCGCCATTAGACACCACCAATGCTTTTTTACATTCCATCATTCCTGAGCCTGTTCGCTCTCGAAGTTCTTTTACTAATGCAGCTGTAATTGCCATTTTTCTACCCTTCATTCAACTCGTTTTACAAAATCTTTGCTGGTTGCGATATTAAACCCAACCTTACAAACAATACAGGCCCGCTGAACTAGCGAGCCTGTCTCTATAATTTACTCTAAAGCTACTCTGCAGCCGTTTCTGATTTTTTTGCTACTTTTGGTGCTTTTGTTTCTTTAGGCTTCACTGCTGCTTTTGCTTTTGGTG
>CAJWKF010000023.1 GCA_913042265.1 uncultured Gammaproteobacteria bacterium | reverse complement strand
AAACGAATTACATTATGGCAACAGTTACTCTATACATTTCTATCTATAATTTGTTTACAAGTCTATTACACCTATTGGGGGCTTTTTCCGGAAATGACTAACTAGTAGCATTATGAAATTTAGTTCAAAAAGCCTCATTACCTAGTGAGGCTTTTTTTATTATGAAAGTGGTAAATATCAAAAATATTTTGCTAGCGTGTATTATTGTTCTAGATTGTTCTTTTAAAAGAGAGACTTCATGACTCAAGTAGCAACACAAACACAATTAATTGACCGTTTTGGTAGGCGAGTTAATTACGTGCGTATGTCGATCACGGATCGCTGTGACTTTCGCTGTGTTTATTGCATGGATGAGGAAATGGTATTCATGCCGCGTCAGCAGCTATTGAGTCTTGAAGAGATTGTATTGTTAATAGGGGCTTTCGCTGAGCTGGGTGTCGAAAAAGTTAGGGTGACGGGTGGTGAACCGCTAGTAAGGAAAAATGTGGATTGGCTGTTTAAAGAGTTAGGAGATTTAAAACAAACCACAGCACTCAAAGAGCTCACTATTACGACTAATGGTTCTCAACTGCCAAAATATGCAGAGAGCCTAGTTAAATCAGGTGTTGACCGCATTAATATTAGCCTAGACTCACTAAAAGCTGCTCGTTTTAAAGCATTGACTCGGACGGGTGATTTAAACGGTGTTTTAAAAGGTATTGAATCTGCAAAAAAAGCGGGGTTTAAACGAATTAAACTCAACGCTGTGATCATGAAAGGGCGTAATGAAGATGAGATAGTTGATTTAGCTCGCTTTGCGATCGAAAATGACTTAGATATATCCTATATAGAAGAGATGCCCTTAGGGCATGTCACACATGACAGAAGTGAAAGTTATTGCTCTAGTGATGAAGTGAAGGCTGTTCTAGAGTCTGAATTTGAACTTCAACCATCACTTGCAAATACGGGCGGGCCCTCTCGTTACTATCAACTTAAAGGTACAGGAAGTAAAGTTGGATTTATTTCTCCTCATAGCCATAATTTTTGTGAAAGCTGTAATCGAGTGAGAGTTACAACAGAAGGGCGTTTACTCCTTTGCTTAGGACAAGAGCACTCAGTGGACTTACGTGACATTTTGAGGCGCTACCCCGGAGATAAGGCACGTTTAAAACAAGCGATTATTGATTCAATGGAGATCAAACCTAAAGGTCATGA
Organism: uncultured Gammaproteobacteria bacterium; assembly: GCA_913042265.1. Taxonomy (GTDB): domain Bacteria; phylum Pseudomonadota; class Gammaproteobacteria; order Nitrosococcales; family Methylophagaceae. The sequence continues at coordinate 12,701 of CAJWKF010000023.1, read as the reverse complement.
TTTCAATGTAAGGGAGCAGCCTGTTATTTTCAGGCATATGAGTGTTACAGGTGGTTAAACACCAAATTAAAATGTCGAATGCGGGAATTGATTTATTGCATACGTTTTCTGCTTTTGACGAGCTAGGTAAGAAAAGGGATGTTTCATTAACAGGTGAGCGTCCGCTAACGATTTATTTAGATAAGCAAGAAATTGTGACATTGATGACAATGGGAGCTCAGCCTGAGCTACTTACGCTTGGTTATTTACGAAATCAAGGTTTGGTATCTTCAATTGACCATGTAATAGCAGTACAAGTTGACTGGGAAGTCGAGGCTGTCGCTGTCACAACATCACAAAAAGTCGCTAATATTAAGCAGTTACTTTCTAAACGTACGGTGACTAGTGGATGCGGTCAAGGCACTATGTTTGGTGATGTAATGACATCTTTGGATATTTTGAATGTTCACTGCCCAGACTTTTCAGCTGAAACTATTTATCAGGTTTTAGATGGCTTAAGAGACTACAACCAAATGTACAAAACTGCCGGAGCAGTTCATGGTTGTGCGCTGTGTTCGATGTCTGGTGATGTTGAAATTTTTGTTGAGGATGTCGGCCGTCATAATGCTGTCGATGCTATTTCCGGTTGGATGTGGTTAGAAGATATTTCAGGTAAAGATAAAATATTTTACACGACAGGCAGATTAACATCTGAGATGGTGATAAAAGTAGCACAGATGGAAGTGCCGTTGTTATTGTCAAGATCGGGGGCTACAGAAATGGGTTTGAGTATTGCCCGTAAAGTTGGTATTGGAATGATTGCTAGAGCTAAGGGTAAACACTTTTTGGTTTTTAATGGGTTTGATAGCTTTATCCGTTCTTAAAATATGACAACCGGGTTGATAAAGTGTGACTAAAGTTGTTTTTTAATTCTTATGTTCTTGTTTAACTCTTTGCCAGAGTTGTTCTAATTGTACTAAGCTGTGATCGCTAATATTTTTCCCTTCAGCATCCACGATCTCTTCCAACCTCGTAAATCGATCAAAAAATTTCTTATTTCCGCTTTGTAATGCTTGCTCAGGATCTATATTCAAGTGTCTCGCCAAATTAATGCAGGTAAACAGCAAGTCACCTATTTCATCTTTTAATCGTACTTCATTGTTTTTAATGTTTATTTCAGCAAGAACTTCGTTCAACTCTTCATTTATTTTATTAACTACACCACTTATGTCTGGCCAATCAAAGCCAGCTTGGGCTGCAAGAGATTGAAGCTCGAATGCATCACTAAGAGAAGAGGAGGTTGGCTCGGCTTTAGCAAGTATCGGTTTTTTTTGAGAAGGATCTGACATTAATTATCCACGGGTGAATTTAATGATATGGCGACGTTCGCGTTTATTTGGCTTACTTTGATCATGTCGAAAGCCAAGAGGCTGGTTTTTTATTTCTTGTTGTAGTTTGTCACGTTTTTGAATGCTTGCTTCACTTTCGATATAGAGCAGCTGAGCTTCGGATGCTGGCCTACGATGTGATGCTAACCTTAATATAGTAATGCTCTGTTCATAGGGAGGTTTCGTGATAGTTAATACATCGCTCTCTTTAATGGTACGGCTGGGCTTTACTCGGTTATTGTTAAGGTGAACTTTACCGCCGTTAATAGCTTCAACAGCAAGGCTGCGAGTTTTATAAAAGCGGGCGGCCCATAACCATTTGTCTAGACGTTGATTATTCTCAACAGGTGGTTGTCTTTTAGCCAACTTACGCTTTTCCTTGAAGTTGGGGAAGGATATCCTCGTTTTCTAGTGTTGATGTGTCTTGAGTAATAGCCTCACCTTTGGCTATTGTCCGAAGTAGTCTTCGCATGATCTTACCTGACCGCGTTTTAGGTAAATTATCTGCGTAACGAATATCATCCGGCTTAGCGATGGGACCAATTTGAGTAGCGACCCATTTACGTAACTCATCAGTGAGCTGGTCATCAATGCCATTAGGAGGTCTTTCTCCTTTTAGTACTACATAGGCAAAGATCGACTCACCTTTGATATCGTGTGGTCGACCCACGACCGCAGCTTCAGAGACATTTGCATGGGCTACGAGTGCAGACTCTATTTCCATTGTTCCTAAGCGGTGACCAGACACATTTAGAACGTCATCAATACGGCCCATGATCCAGAAGTAACCATCTTTGTCACGACGTGCACTGTCTCCAGCAAGATAATAACGACCATTGAAGTGATCCCAATAAGTATCAAGGTAGCGTTGGTCATCACCCCAGACAGTTTGCATCATCGATGGCCAAGGCTTTCTTATGACTAAAAAACCACCTTCGTCTGCGACTGTTATTTCTTGACCCTTTTCATTAACAATAGCGGCATCAATACCGGGTAACGCTCTAGTGCAAGATCCGGGTTTAGTGATTGTGGATGACGGCACTGGTGCAATCATGTGAGCACCAGTTTCTGTTTGCCACCAAGTATCGACGATAGGACAACGTTGTTGTCCTATAATATCGTGGTACCACATCCAGGCTTTCGGGTTAATTGGTTCGCCCACAGTTCCTAATAATCTTAGACTTGAAAGGTCATAGGTATTAGGGACTTCATCGCCGATCTTCATTAATGCTCTAATGGCCGTCGGTGCAGTATAGAAAGTTGTGACTTTATGGCGCTGGCAAATACCCCAAAAACGGCCAGCATCTGGAATTGTCGGCACACCCTCATAGATAACGATTGTAGCACCAGTTGCCAAGGGTCCATAAGCAACATATGTATGGCCTGTTATCCATCCCACGTCGGCTGTACACCAAAAAACATCACTGGCTTGTATATCAAAGACCCATCGCATGCTTGTTATAGCATTGAGTAAATAACCGCCAGTAGAGTGTTGTATGCCTTTAGGTTTACCTGTCGACCCCGATGTATATAGTAAAAAAAGGGGGTGGTCAGCAGGAAGCCATTCTGGTTCACAATCGGTTGTTTGTCCTTGTTCAGCATCCGACCACCATATATCACGACCAGGTTTGAGAGTTACTTCATGGCCCGTTCGTTTGAAAATAATTACAGTTTTAACATTTTCACAGCCTTCCAGAAGTGCTAGGTCTGTAGTAGCTTTTAACTCTATTATTTTTCCGCCTCGGTGACCACCATCAGCTGTAATAACAACTTTTGCCCCGGTATCTTCAATGCGGTCTTTTAGTGACTGTGCTGAAAACCCACCAAAGACAACGGAATGAATAGCTCCAATACGAGCACAAGCCTGCATTGCAATAACTGCTTCAGCAATCATTGGCATATAAATAATGACACGATCTCCAACCTTGACACCTTGGTTTTTTAGGGCGTTTGCAAACCGACATACTCGTTGATGTAAATCTCGGTAACTAATATGTTGGATATCACCTGGCTCACCTTCAAATATAATGGCAGTTTTATCAGCATGATCTTTCAGTTGGCGATCCAGACAGTTATATGAAACGTTTAATTTCCCATCATGGAACCAACGATAGAAAGGTGCTTTTGAGTCATCTAGTGTAGTTGTAAAAAGATGTTGCCAATCTAATTCCTTGCGAGCTTGCTCAGCCCAAAATAATTCATTGTCTTGATTGGCGCTTGCATAGAGGGCATCTAAGCTACTAACGGATAGAGCAGCCGTATGAACAAAATTGTGTTGTGGCGGAAAAGTTCTGTCCTCTTGCAGGGTCGACTGAATATTATCTTTTGACATTCTACGTAACCTAAAAATTGATGTTTTTTAGAGTATAACTTGTTCAGGGTCATCAAAACGAGAACAGTAAATGCGTCGTGTTGATTATTCTGCTGTTTTTAGATACAAAAATGCCCCGTACAAGCAGGGCATTGATTTCCTATCCGGAGTGTGCAAAGTAAAAGTTAATTTGTGGTGTAAAGTTAAACGCGATTTTTTTCGCGGATTTCTGCGAGAGTTTTACAGTCGATACAGAGTGTAGCTGTTGGCCGTGCCTCAAGCCGGCGAATACCAATATCAGTTCCACACGATTCACAATAGCCATAATCACCTTTATCAAGGTCCTGAAGAGACTCTTCAATTTTCTTAATGAGTTTACGTTCGCGATCACGCGTGCGAAGTTCGAGTGTGAATTCCTCTTCCTGTGTAGCTCGATCATTTGGATCAGGAAAATTCGCCGCATCATCTTGCATATGGTGTACTGTGCGATCGACTTCTTCCATTAGCTGTTTGCGCCAATTTCCCAAAATATCTCGAAAATGTCCGACTTGTTCACCATTCATATAATCTTCCCCCGATACTTCATCGTAGGGTATGAATTTTGCTTCTAATTGTGTCGAATCCATTGTGTGAGCCTCTTATCTTTTTCAATTCAAGGGCGGATATATACCAGAGCAAACCCTATTGTGCAAAACTTGCTAGCATCTTATCTTAATTTTAAAGTTAAGGAACAAGTAATTTTTAAATTAGAAACACTGAATTTTAATGTTTACTTTTGTTTGAAATAAATACGGAATAGCGATTGGTAAATTATTTTTAATTAAATATGATTTTTGCTTGGTTCAAAAGAGTATAGAGAATAGCCCAATGCTCTCTTTTATTAGCTATGGCTGGTGATAAGAGACACTAGCCCCAATTTATCTACTCTGATGTGGATGCTTTATCTAGAATAGCTCTTTTAAGTTGTTAGTTAGTAAAAGCCTACTTACAAGATGTCATTTTACCAAGTTATAACAACCTTTTAATCTGCTATATTTAGACTGTAGTTTATAAGCCTGAAGAACTCTTCCTGTACACGGTGTTTTGCGCATGGAAATTGTAACGAGGCCTGTATTTAAAATAAGCTGAGTCTTGCTTCAGGGCTTCTAGGAAAAGGTGAGTACAAGTTTCAAACTTTGAGCTTTTCTAAATAAAGTGCTGTTGCACCACAGATAGCTGCCGGTATAACAAAAAAGTTTAAGATAGGAATCATTGTTATTGCTAAAGTTGCAAGACCAAACCCTAGCGTTAACCCAGGCTCTGTTTTTAGTGCTTTGTGTTGCTCGTTGATATCTAGGTGATGGTTACTCATGGGGTAATTATGATATTCGAGAGTGAGAATCCAACCAGAAAATAGGATCCAGAGTATGGGTGCTAGGATATTTAAAAGAGGTACCAAGGATAAAATAAAGAGTGGAATAAGTAAGTTTAGAAAATACTTTATCTTTTTTAATTCATTCCAGAGAGCTGATGGAGTGTCTTTGATGAGTTGCTGCCAAGACAAGCTGCTTGGTGGTATGCCATTCAACTTTTTTTCGACAGCCTCAGCCAAGGGTGCATTAAAAGGTGATGCTAAGAAATTGGCGAAGATGGAAAAAGAGAAAAAAACAATAATGAGAATCAGTGCCGTAAAAATGGGAATAATTAACCACATTATGGCGGCTATTATCCACTCTGGTAACCAGGTAGGAATTAAACTATCAAGCCAAACATCAAAATGACCGTAACCTACCCAAATTGCAACACTAAATAAAACGGCGTTAATGGCCATAGGAAAATAAGAAAGGTGGCGAATTCCTTTTTGGTTCATTAGTTCAAAGCCAGTGAGGAGGTAGCGTGCCCCTTTTAATAAATTTCTCATAAAATACAGTTTGTCCGTTGATAGTTCTGCCATTACATTTAGTAATGACTTACCTGCTTTACTGTCAGCCATTGAGCCCAATCTTTAGCTATTTCAGTTGAAGCGAGCTAATAGGCTGAAAAGAGATGTTGCTGCTAATAAATAGCAGCAGAGTGGTAACCTGATGTATTAAGATAAATCTGACTATATATTCTTAATTTCTCAGTCATATCAATCTACTTTATACGGGATCAGTATAATGAAGATTTATACCACAAGAAATTATGGCAACTGAACTAATTCTGGAGCTACCCAACCGTCTTGACGATATTCGGCAACGACATTTGTATAAACACCTCCACGGACATTGAAAATCCCCGTAACGCGCATAAACTTGGGGTTAGTTGCAGCAACAATATCATCTAAGATTTGATTAGTAACAACCTCATGAAAATTACCTTCTTCACGATAGGTCCACATGTAGAGTTTAAAAGATTTTAATTCAACACATTTCAAATCAGGGACATAGTCTAGTTTAATGGTGGCAAAGTCAGGCTGGCCAGTCTTTGGACACAAACATGTAAACTCAGCAGTCTCGATGTGAATGGTATAATCACGGTCTGGTCTTGCATTGTCAAAAGTTTCTAGTTCTCTTTTAGGTAAGGTGGACATGATGCTCTCAGTGTAATGTTATAAAGATTTGTATTATCCCTGAATTGAAATATTTATTTAAGTGTTAGAAGAAATTATAGGTACATTTATCTTAATTATTTTTTGTTATGAGTGTTATTTGGCGCCTAAAGCGACATAACCAAAACGAGTGATAATGTGGAAACAGAAGATACGTCAATTGAATCCTGATATTGATAACGCATTTGATGCTATGCTAGATTAGACAGACCAGATAATGAAGCAATTGCAGAGCCGATTGTATGACGAAAAACGTCAGTTATTGTCTCAACCGACATTGCAAAGTATGCGTAGTCAAATTTTAAACTTTAACCTCATGAAAGAAGGTGATAATCATTAGTTTAAACATGACAGTTCCGCCTGAGATCACTGCTCGTAAAGAGGAGTTATGTGGGCTGATAAATAAATTCAACTACCAGTACTATGCTGTTGATAACCCTGAAGTTAGTGACTCTGAATATGACCGGTTGTTTAGAGAGCTTAAACAAATAGAAGCTGAGCACCCTGCATTATTGACACTTGATTCACCCACCCAAAGGGTTGGTGGACAAGTACTAGACAAGTTCATTCAAGTGTCTCACTCATTGCCGATGTTGTCCTTAGACAACATGTTTAATGAAGCCGATTTAAAAGCATTCAATAAACGGGTAAAAGACTGGCTTAATAGCGAAAATACACCGACTTATATTGCAGAGCCCAAACTAGATGGCTTAGCTATTAGCTTACGTTATGAACAAGGTATTTTAGTTCGGGCTGCGACGCGTGGCGATGGCAAGGTCGGCGAAGATGTCACTGTCAATACTCGTACTATTTCTAGCATTCCTCTAAAGCTTATTGGCAGCGGTGTTCCAGAAGTTATTGAAATTCGTGGTGAGATATTTATACCAAAGCTAGGTTTTGAATCTTTAAATAAGCAACAAATTGCTGATGGTAAAAAACCGTTCGTAAACCCACGAAATGCAGCGGCGGGTTCTTTAAGACAGTTAGATTCAAGGATCACAGCAAATCGACCATTAGAAATTTATTGTTATGGCTTGGGTGAAATAAAAGGTTTAGCTGAAATGCCCGAAAGCCATTCTGCGGCTATGTCAATGATTGAGAAATGGGGCTGTCGCATTTCACCTGAACTCCAAAAGGTTTCTAGTATTAAGGCATGTGAAGCTTATATCAAACAGATTGGTGAACGCCGGGATACTCTTGCATATGATATAGACGGAGTTGTTTTTAAGGTTGATGACCTTTACCTTCAACAACGATTAGGTTTTGTTTCACGAGCGCCACGATGGGCGATTGCTCATAAATTCCCAGCACAACAGGAAATGACAACTGTCGAAGGTATTGAGATTCAAGTGGGTCGTACAGGTGCTTTAACACCTGTTGCTCGACTCAATCCTGTGTTTGTTGGTGGCGTTACTGTTAGCAACGCCACTTTACACAATCAAGATGAAATTGATCGTAAAGATATTCGTATTAGTGACACTGTGATTGTGAGAAGAGCAGGAGATGTTATTCCTGAAGTGGTGCAAGTGGTGTTATCAAAGAGACAGGAGCAGTCTAAGCCCTTTATCCTGCCTAGCAGATGCCCTATCTGTGACTCTGAAGCAGAACGTCTAGAAGGTGAGGTCATTTTACGCTGTACTGCTGGTTTATATTGTCCTGCACAACGTAAAGAGGCGATAAAACACTTTGTCTCTCGTAAGGCAATAGATGTTGATGGTTTGGGTGATAAAATAATTGAACAGCTTGTCGATAAGGGCCTAGTTGATGATCCTGCTGACTTATTTACTCTTAAAATTGGACAATTATCAGCACTTGAACGGATGGGTGACAAATCAGCTGAAAATATAATTAATGCGATAGATCTGGCTAAAAAAACTAAATTCTCCAGTTTTTTATATTCTCTTGGTATACGTGAAGTAGGAGAAACCACAGCAAGATCATTAGCCAAGCATTTCCTAACCTTAGATGCCTTAAAAGAAGCAGATGAAGAAGTCTTAATTGGAATTGAAGATGTTGGCCCTATCGTTGCTCATAGTATTGTGACTTTCTTTCATCAACCTCATAACCAAGAAGTAATTGAAAGATTGTTAATGGCTGGTTTAGAATGGCCTAAAGAACAGCAACAATTAACGAACACAGTGTTAAGCGGTAAAATAGTGGTCTTAACAGGTACTTTGGAAGAGTTGTCGCGTAGTGAAGCCAAAGAAAAACTATTGGCACTCGGCGCGAAAGTTGCCGGCAGTGTGTCAAAAAATACAGATTATGTTGTAGCCGGTCGTGATGCTGGCTCTAAACTAACCAAAGCTGAAGGTCTTGGTGTTAAAGTTGTGGATGAAAGCACTTTAATTGAATGGATACGATAAATAGGGTTTATTAATGGTTTTTCAACAGCAGCTTGATTTTCATACTCAGCCGAGGAGTACAGAAAATATTACCGAAAAAGTACAGAATATTGTAGCTGCATCGGGTATTGAACTTGGAAGCTGTCATGTGTTTGTTAAACATACCAGCGCGTCTTTAATGTTATGCGAAAATGCCGATCCTGATGTTAGGCGTGACTTAGAAACGTACATGCAACATATTGTACCGGATGGTGCTCCGATGTTTTTGCATCAAGACGAAGGACCTGATGATATGAGTGCTCATATTCGGACTGTGTTGACTAATCCTGAGCTCACGATGCCTGTTACTAGTGGACAATGTGACCTAGGAACTTGGCAAGGAATATATTTGTGGGAGCATCGTACGCAGCGCCACAATAGAAAAGTGATTGTAACGGTGATAGGGGAGTAGAAGGCCATGAATTTGGAAGGAAGCTTTTTTAAAAGTGTTGTTAATACCAAAAAGAGAAAAGAATTAGGCAGGGGCTTTCAAAGTTATCTATATCATGGAATAGACTTTTTATTAATAGAAGATGTTATCTAGTTATGTCATTAGCCCTTGAATTATCTGAGCAGTATTTTTTATATTCAAACCAATCTAATTTAACTTTGATTGCAAAATTATTCACCGCTGATAGTACCTACTACTCTACAAGTCTTGGGTTTTTTGTTGGTAAAGAAAATATCATTGCGATGCAAACTGATTTTCATAGTCAATACCAAAAACTGCATTGGGCTGTGGATGACGTCACTGAAATAAAGTCGAACGTAATTGAAATAGAGTTTAGTTTCAAGGGCACCTCACTAGACGGCTCAGTCTCCAACCGGCAGGGTCGGGAACATATTTTGGTTAGTAATGGGTTGATCCAGCATATTGCCGTTGGTTTGTAATAATTTTAAATTAGGAACTATGACTTTAAGGTTAAAAAAAACATATACATTAGAGCTAGGCTAAAAGAATGCACAAAGTAGCCTTTTCAGCTTTTTTGTTCTTATTTTCTTATTTAGTGGCATCACCGGCTGTCCTATACGCGGCTGGACTTGAAGTTCCATCTCGGTTTATTTCACATATAGTCGACCCAAGTAAAAAGCAACTAGCCTTTTATTGGCGGGATAAAGAAAAGAAGCCTTATCGAAGTTTCAAAAATTTAAAATCTATATTAGAAAAACAAAACAAAAAGCTGGTATTTGCCATGAATGGTGGTATCTACCAAGAAGACTATACGCCGCTGGGGTTATTTATTGAAAAGGGTGTTGTTAAACATCGTTTAAATAGTCGTCAAGACGCTTATGGTAATTTTTATATTCAGCCTAATGGGGTTTTTTACATAGATAAAGCAGGCCGCGGTTTCATCATACCAGCAGATAAGTTTAAGCATAATGCGTCGATTGAATACGCGACCCAATCTGGTCCAATGTTGTCAATTGAGGGCAAGATCAACCCTAAATTAAGAAAAGGTTCAACTAATTTCCGCATTCGTAACGGAGTGGGCTTATTACCAGATGGCCGGTTACTGTTTGCAATCTCTAAAGGTTTTATAAACTTTTATGACTTTGCTGATTACTTTAAGAGAAAAGGTTGTTTGAATTCTCTGTATTTAGATGGGACAGTTTCTCAGATTTATTTAGCGAGCAGTAAGCGAAGAATCCCAGCCGGATCCGTTGGAATTATTCTTGCTGAAACACAGGGTATTAAATAACAAGTGATCTTATTTTATTACTTTACCTTGGTCTACGATCATTGACCAAAGCTTAGTAATATTTTTCTGATTGTCTTGCTTATTTGGGTTATGTGACCATTTAACATAGCTGCTTTTATCAGCAGCCGGATCTAATTTTATTCCCCATAAGCCATCCATTCTATTTGGTAACATCGAATAGCGGATGTCGATAATACGATTAGGATCATCTGGGTCAATTGCGAGGTGATTTGCCGAAAACCAGCGGAAACGTTCTATATCTGCGGCTTGTTGACTGGTTCTATCTAACCAAGGAAAGTCTCGAGCAATGTTTAATATAGGTGTCGAACTGCCCTTAAAGTAGCTATCCGTATTTAATACACGAATGGCATCAACATAATAACGACCACGATGTTCATAAAAACTTTTCCATACAAGAAGGTTCATAAAGCTTGGTTTAACAGTGATATTGATAGGCTGATGACCACGGTTGTCTGCAAGATGTCGTGCTGCAGTGCTAGCTCGGTTTTCTTGTACGTAGCCTAAACAAAGGTAAATAAGACCATAGCTAGCAGCGATAATGGCTATGTTACGAGATCGTCGAAAGGTGGCGACGGCAATAATCAAAATTAATGGGATGGTAAAGAGTGGGTCTATGATGGAAATAGTATTCCAAGCAACACGTTCATTACTAAAAGGCCAATATAATTGAGTGCCATAACTGGTACAGGAGTCTAAGAGGGCATGTGATGCGTAACCTACAAAGCTGTATAAATAAATGCGTTTATAAGGCAGTGGTCTTTTTTTTGAAAAACTTTTGAAGAAAAACCAAAAGAAAGTGGCACAAATCAACGCTCCCAAGGGTATAAAAATAATTGAATGGGTAAACTGTCGATGATATTCCAAAAATAATAGAGGATCTTCAGTTGAGTGAATGAAGATATCAAGGTCAGCGACCATCCCTGATAAAAAACCAAGGAGGCCAGCGACCAAAACCTCTTTTCGTGTAGCTACGACCTGGGAGGCCGTCATACCAACGATGCCCTGACTTAGTGGATCCATTCTTGTTTATACTCAGTCATTTTTTTTTGCATAAAAGAAATCATAACAAACATATGTATGATAAAAATAGCAGAAAAATCTTTCATCGCTTACAGTGACAATAAATTTAATACTCGGCTAAATACAAAATTTAGTTTAATAGTTTAGTAACAAATGTGAAACTACTGATACACTTTTCAAGTGTAGGCATAAGTTCTTAGCCTTCAAAAATAGCAACACTTTAACTGTCGTAAAGATAACTGTGAGTTCACAATGAAATTATTAATACTTTGCTTAGTAACGTTGCTTACGTCAGCTAATTTATTTGCCTCTGGTGCTGGCACGTCTCACCACCTACCTACCAAGCTATTTAAATCAACAGCGTTAAGTGAAAATATTTTCTTGTTACAAGGAGAGGGAGGAAATATTGCCTTATTAAAAGGAGATGAAGGCCTCGTCCTAATTGATGCTGGCTATGAAAAAATGACTAAAGCTTTAGATCATGAGCTGGCAAGACATGGGGGAGTAGAACAAGTCACTTACCTCATTAACACTCATTGGCATACAGACCATACACAGGGTAATGCCTTTATTGGTGAATATGCGCCTATTATCGCTCATAAAAATGTACGTAGACGCTTATTAACGCGGCAGGAAGTTAAGTTTTTTAATATGGTATCGGAGCCTTATGCTTCTCATGCAATTCCTTCTATTACATTTGATAAATCTATAGTGCTCTCAATCAATAGTGAAACACTTGAAATTATACATTTTCCAAATGGTCATACGGATGGTGATTCTGTTGTATTTATAAAGTCAGCGAATATTGTTCATATGGGAGATCATTTTTTCTCTGGTTTTTATCCCTTCATTGATCTGGGCACAGGTGGAAATGTTCGTAATATGGCAAATAATGTCAAAGCTGTCCTAGCAAAAATTGATGATGAAACGATAGTTATTCCTGGCCACGGCCCATTATCATCAAAAGCTGATCTAGAAGAGTTTCACCAAATGATAGTAGAGACAACAGCTGAAGTAGAAGCGATGCTTATTGACGGCATGAGTGTCGAGGAAATACAGGCTGAAGGCTTGTCTTTGGAGTGGGAAGACTGGTCTGCCGGATACTTATCCACAGATGATTGGATAAAGATCATTATAACGAGTTTAAAATAGTCCTACAGTTCGACCTTACTACCTTTATCTACTTATCGCCTGCAGAATAATACAAACAGTCGATTAACGGGTGTTGATACTCAATACCAAGAAGTATTAATGACCTTTCTAATTCTAGCTGCTAATTTACTAAAAATAGTACCTAGTCTTTTGCTGTATACTCTCTCGCCTAATTTACTC
>CAJWKF010000022.1 GCA_913042265.1 uncultured Gammaproteobacteria bacterium | reverse complement strand
TCGGTGAAATATGGCAGCCGTGTAACCAAGCCTCACCTTGGTGCAGTTGAACATAACTTTCATTCAACTGACCGCGTCCGTCACGAAGGCTTTTAACCTCCCATCCTTCTAGTACTAATCCTGCTTCAAAATTATCTTCTAAGAAAAAATCGTGACGCACACGACGATTTTGAGCAATATTGCTGTTTGTACCTTTTTCTTTTTTACTTTTCTTTGTAGCCATAGTACCTATTATAGGTGCAAGTTGATTTGAACGCTCAGCTAATCACTAATCAAAGTCTATTCTTTGTAGTTCTTGAAGTTCTAGCGAAATCAGAGCATAGACAACGTTTGTGGAGAGAAAGAGATTTGTACTATATAAAGTAAGTTATTATGTTTATTATATAGCTAGATGAATAAGTAATAGCAAACCTCATACAAAGCTGCTATTGCAACTATAACCACTTAGGTAAAAAACATAATATGGCTAGACCATTACAATCTATTCACGGTCAATGGTCTTCTCGCTGGGCTTTTATCCTGGCAGCTACGGGCTCTGCCGTCGGCTTAGGAAATATTTGGAAGTTTCCTTATATCACTGGTGAAAATGGTGGAGGCGCATTCGTTCTTGTATACCTTGCTTGTCTAGTTTTGATAGGTTTGCCCGTCATGATGGCCGAAATTCTTGTAGGTCGACGAGGCCGTCAAAACCCGGTGAACGCTCTTCATAGTCTTGCAATAGAAGAGAAGACAAGCCAAGACTGGCAATATCTAGGTTGGATGGGGCTATCTGCCGGTATTTTGATCATGTCCTATTACAGCGTCTTCGCCGGTCAGGCGCTTGCTTATGTTTTTAGAAACTTTTCTGGTGTATTCGAAGGGGTTACTGCCGATGGTGCCACTTCTATTTATAACGCCCTAGTTTCTGATCCTGAGCGTCTATTAGCTTGGCATACAATCTTTGTGATAATCACGTCTATAGTCGTTGCTCGCGGAGTTCAAGGTGGCTTAGAAAAAGCAGTTAAATTTTTAATGCCAGCCCTATTAGCCATTTTACTTTTATTGGTAGGTTATGCTGCAAATACCGGCATCTATTTTCAACAAGGAATTGATTTTTTATTCCATGCTGACTTTTCAAAACTATCTGGTGATGCAGTCTTAACGGCAATGGGACACGCATTCTTCACACTCAGTCTAGGTATGGGCGCGATAATGGTCTATGGTTCTTATCTGCCAAAAAATGCCTCTATCTTAAAAATGACTTTTGCTATTGCCTTCGCTGACACTGCAGTCGCTTTATTAGCAGGTATGGCTATTTTCCCACTAGTATTCGCAAATGGTTTGGATATTAATGCTGGACCAGGTCTTATTTTTCACACTTTGCCTATTGCCTTTGGCCATATGCCTGGTGGCGCTTTCTTTGGTGGCTTATTCTTTTTGCTCCTAGTCTTTGCAGCATGGAGTTCAGCCATTTCTTTAATAGAACCCGCAGTAGCATGGTTAGTTGAAAATAAAGAAGTTAGTCGTCGACGTGCTTCGGTCATAACTGGCTTAATAACTTGGTTTCTTGGTTTATTAACTGTTTTCTCATTCAATATAGCCTCAGAATTGACCGTATTTGGTAAGACTTTATTTGACTTACTTGACTACCTCACTGCAAATATTATGTTGCCGCTTGGTGGTTTATTCATTGCCATATTTGTGGGTAGAATAATGAGCCAAGATTCTAGTGAAGAAGAACTTAATATTAAACCTCAGTATATTTATTCAACATGGCGTTTTTTAATTCGCTATGTTGCTCCCGCCGGCATCATTATTGTCTTTTTAAATATGTTGTGGAATTAACCAATTTCACTAATACCTAAGTAAATAAATGACTACAATTACTCGAAACTCACTAGTACCCTACAGCCCTGAGCAAATGTATGCCTTAGTGAATGATATTGAAGCTTACCCCAAATTTTTACCATGGTGTCGTGGTAGTAAAATCATCAGCAAAACAAAAACCGAAGTCTCTGCCTCACTTGATTTAGCTAAAGGTGGTCTCCATCATCAATTCTCGACTCGGAATAAACTATTACCGGGAAAATCAATTGCTATCTCGTTAATTGACGGGCCCTTCCAGCACTTAGAAGGTCATTGGCAGTTTGAAATGATTGGAGATAACCAAGGCTGTCGTATTCAACTAGATATGGACTTTGAGTTTTCAAATCGTTTGATCAGTATGGCATTAGGCCCTGTTTTTACTCAAATATCAGGCTCTTTAGTTGATGCTTTTTCTAAACGTGCTCAGGAAGTGTATGGCTAGTCACATAGATATTGAGGTCTGTTACGCTTTACCTGATGAACAACGAATCTTTTCACTAGAAGTACCAGATAATTCCGATGTCGAACAAGGGATCAAACGCTCTGGTGTACTTGAGGCCTACCCAGAAATCTCCTTAGAAACATTCAAAGTAGGTGTTTTTGGGAAAATATGTAAACTTGATAACATTTTGCACGATAAGGATCGCATTGAAATTTATCGCAATCTTATTGCAGATCCGAAAGAATCACGTCGCCAGAAAGTCGAAATGGAGCGTAAAAAAGCAGCTCAAGATAAACAAAAAGCCAATACAGAATCCAACCTCTAGACTATGCACGGCCTTCTAGTAAAGCCATCTCAGCATCGGTAAACCCAGCCTGTTTGCGTGCTTCGGTATGAAATGGCCCTCGTAGCTGGCCGTCAAAGTAATTGTCTAATATATCTTTAAATGTCTCAAGAGCATCAACTCCGCGTTGTTTACAAAGATAATTAAACCAGTGTGTGCCAATAGCAACATGGCCTATTTCTTCTCGTAAAATAAGCTCTAAAATCTCAACTGCCCTTAAGTCTCCAGTCCCTTTTAGCTTCTCCATCATCTTCGGCGTCACATCCAAGCCACGAGCCTCCAATACTCTAGGTACAAGAGCCATTCGCATCAGAGGATCATGATGGGTCTTCTGAGCCATCTCCCACATACCATTATGGGCTGGGAAGCTTCCATAGTCATATCCTAGGGACACTAAGTGATCACGTAATAAAGTAAAGTGCTGTGACTCTTCATAAGCTACTCTCGCCCAGTCAGCATAATATTGACGTGGAAGACCTGGAAAACGTGCCACAGCATCCAAGGCTAAGTTAATAGCATTAAATTCTATATGATTAACAGCATGTATCAAGGGTGCAACACCAGTAACTGAACTATTTTTTCGCTTTGGTAAGTCACGCGGAGCCACTAATTCAGGCTTATCTGGCTGTCCTGGTATATCGGGTACAGATAGTTCAGATTCAGAGATAGTCAATGTCTCTTCTTGCCAACGTTGATATAGCTTTTGTGTTTGCTTAACTTTATCCAAAGGATCTTTGATTAGTAGGCAAGTTAGTGCTGCTTCCCTTAACCCATTATCATTTTTTGTCATAAAACCAACTATTAATTATCCATGCTGACACGAGGGTCAACCAGAGTATAGGAGAGATCCGTCAATACCAGACCAGTAATATATAATACCGAACCTAGAAAAACCATCGCACGAACAATGGCAAAATCCTGTGCTTGAATTGCATCAATGGTGTAACTTCCAAGGCCTGGAATACCAAAAAATGATTCTATAATTAAGCTACCCATGAACAATGTCGGCAATACCACCACAACTCCAGTTAAAATAGGGATCATGGCATTTTTTAATACATGTTTGAATAATACTTGTAACTCTGAGAATCCTTTGGCTCGGGCGGTTCTAACATAGTCTTTAGAGGCTTCCTCTAAAAATAAAGTTCTGTACCAGCGTGAGCCTCCTCCAATCCCTGAAATAACTCCGATCACGACAGGTAACAACACGAACTTAATCGCACTAAAACCATCGCTATATCCTGATATAGGTACAAGCTGCATGAGCTTACCCACTAAAAATTGGCCACCAATAATGTAGAATAAGCTGGAAATAGACATAATAACAACACACAGAATGACACCGCCTAAGTCAATATAACTAGCTCTGAAAAATACCATCAATAAAGCAAAGGTTATATTGACCATCAGACCAATGACCAACGTTGGAACTGCTATAGCTAGACTTGGCCACATTCGCGTTTTGATATCTTGCCCAATATTTCGTCCATCATCAGCTTGTCCAAAATCGAACATAAATAGACTCAATGATTTTTCAAAAAATATTGTCTCAGTTGCTTTATTTGTAAAGCTCTCAGCATCACTCTCCCACAAAAGTGCTTTATCGTAACCACGTGCTTCTTTCCAAGCATCTATTGAAACTTGAGTGACATGCTTAGTGCCGAGCTGCATCCTTGCCATATCATCAGGCGTATTCACCATAAAAAATAGCGCAAACGTTAAAGCATTTACACCCATCAGAATAGGAAATGCATATAGTATTCTTCTTACAATATAAGCAAACATGGCTGTCAGTAATCTACAAGAGCAACAAAGCAATAATTATAAGCCTAACGAACTGAGTTTTGTTTAATCATTCACTGATATACACTATAATTTTTAGATAAACTCTGTTTAGAAGGTGCCACTATGGCGATGACCGCAATTGATTTAGTAAAAGAAGCAAAAAAAACAATCAAAGAAGTAAGTGTAGAACAAGCAAATACAATGATTACCAGTGGTGGCAGCATCATATTAGATGTGAGGGAAGTAGCTGAATTCGAGGCTGGTCATATCCCCAATACAGTACATCTTTCACGTGGTGTCTTAGAATTTAAAATTTGCGACCATGAAAAATTCCAAAATAGAGATGCCCCCATCCTTATTTATTGCCGTAGCGGCGGTCGCTCAGCTTTAGCAGCTATTGCACTCGAGAAATTAGGCTTTACCGATGTCCATTCAATGGCCGGGGGCTATGAGCTATGGAGTCAGACCTAGAGTCAGGCAATAAGTAGTTCAATTATTTGTAACATTTGTGGAGTCCACTTGTCATAGTGAATAAATAGCTTTTTTGGAAATTAATTATGGACACAATCGAATACGCAGTTTCAGGAGCCGGCCTAGGCTTACGCCGTGATTTTATGGTCGAGTTAGCTGAACGTAACGATAAACCTTTTGATTTTTTAGAGGTCGCACCAGAAAACTGGATGGAAGTAGGTGGTTCATTAGGTAAAAAGTTTGCCTATTTTACCGAGCGCTACCCCATGATCTGTCATGGATTGTCACTATCTCTTGGCAGCCCTGCTCCACTTGATGAGCACTTTGTCATTCGTGTCAAAAAGTTTTTAGATAAACATAATATCCGCAGCTATAGTGAACATTTAAGCTACTGTGGTGATGATGGTCATCTCTATGACTTGATGCCCATTCCATTTACAGAAGAAGCCGTCAGTTATGTAGCTGCTCGGATAAAGCGCGTCCAAGAAATATTAGAGCGCCAACTCATTATTGAAAATGCATCTTATTATGCTGCCCCTGGCCAAGAAATGACAGAAGCTAACTTTACAAATTCGGTGCTTGTAGAGGCTGACTGTGGCTTACTGCTCGATGTTAATAATATCTATGTTAATAGTATCAATCATGGTTACGACCCTGTGCAATATATGCAATCAATGCCAACAGAGCGTATTGCCTACCTTCATATCGCAGGACACTACAGTGAGGAAAATGATCTAAAAGTCGACACTCACGGTAGCGATATTATTGACCCCGTCTGGGAGTTACTTGAAAAAACATATAAATATCATGGTGTTATACCTACACTGCTAGAACGAGACTTTAATATTCCTTCAATTACATCCCTAACTAGTGAAGTTGATAAAATTCGTCATTATCAATTACAACAGGAACAAAGCCGCATTGCACAAACCTCCTAAAATCCCTAAATTTCAACAAGTTCAATATCAGTTCTCTGCACATATTCGCGATCCAGAGAATATTGCGATGCCTGACGATATTGAACAGCGACGGATGAACATCTATACAGAATTGTTTTATAACAACATTGATAACTTTTTATCTTCAGGCTTCCCTGTACTCAAAAATATCACCCCCGAAAAATCATGGCATGCAATAGTTCGTGACTTTATGGTGAAACACCAATCAAAATCTCCATTATTTAATCAAATGGCTCATGAATTTTTGAATTATCTTAACAATGAGCGTGAAAGTTCTAGCGATCCAATCTTTATTAAAGCTCTGTGTCACTACGAATGGGTAGAACTTGCACTCAGCAACTCTGATAGTCAGGTCTGTCCAATCACTTTTGATGACCAACACGACTATTTAGAAACTGAAGTTATGCTCTCACCGCTAGCGTGGTCTCTATCCTACCCCTTTCCTGTACACCAAATCTCACCTGAATTTCAGCCTAGTGTTCCTAGTGATGTGCCCATTTTTTTACTCGTTTACCGAAACCTCGATGATGACGTTTTGTTCTTAGAGCTCAACCCTATGAGCGCTAGGTTGATAGACTTGCTTAATGAAGGGAAAACAGGTCAGCAAGCAGCACAACAAATTTCCGATGAATTACACCATCCAAAGCCAGACGTTGTCATAGAGGGTGCTAGGGAATTGATCCATGACTGGATTAAACGTAGTATTATAATTTACCCTTCATAAAAAAATAAATATCAATCGCTATCAACAAAAAAGGCTGACGAGGAATACCCGATCAGCCTTTTTTCGTTTTGATGCTTTTAAGTAAATCTAGCTCAAGGTTTTAGCCTGTCGCTAAGGCAATCGCTTCAATCGATAAACGTGTAATTTCACCCCAGTCCTCTGAATCGACTAAACTAGCTGCACACATCCAAGAACCACCAACACAAGCAACATTGGATAGGTTGTAATATTCTTTAACATTTTTCTGGCTAACTCCACCCGTTGGGCAGAAAGAAATTTGTGGTATGGGAGCCCCGATTGATTTGAGCATCGGGATCCCTCCTGCTGCCTCAGCAGGAAAAAACTTCATTTCAGTAATACCTTTTTCAAGTAATCGCATAGCTTGGCTTGGGTTGGCAATACCAGGTAACAGTGGAACGCCGGTAGCTAAAGCTGCATCAATCATATTATCTGTTGTGCCCGGGCTGACAATAAATTCAGCACCTGCATCTATCGCTTTGTTGAGTGTTTCTATATTTATAATGGTACCTGCACCAACAATTGCATCAGGTACCTCAGCTTTGATACGTCTAATAGATTCTAGTGCTGCGGGTGTTCGTAAGGTAATCTCTAATACTTTCAAGCCACCTTTTACTAAGGCATGCGCTAAAGGCACTGCATGTTCAACATTATTAATTACCATTACAGGTACAATCGGCGAAATAGCCATAATATCTTTAATTGTTCTACTCATACTCTTTTAATTTCCTAAAATTCTAATAATCTATTTGGCTAATGTTATTCAACATTAAACAAGTTAATCGCACCAGTTTCAGCAGTGGAAACACCACGTCGGAAACTATCGAATAATTCTCGGCCCGTGCCGTAGTGATGTTCAGTGTTAGCCATCACACAAGCTACACGCTCCTCTAGTTCTTTATCATCAACGAGAGCGTTAAGTTCTCCAGTTTCTGCATTTAAACGAATAATATCGCCATCTCGTATTTTAGTAAGCACGCTTCCATCAGCACATTCTGGACACATATGAATTGCGGAAGGGACTTTACCTGAAGCACCAGACATACGGCCATCAGTTACTAGAGCAACTTTATACCCTTTATCCTGCAGAACACCCAATGGTGGCGTTAGCTTATGAAGCTCTGGCATACCATTCGATTTAGGTCCTTGGAAACACAATACTACAATAACGTCTTTATTCAACTCACCACGCTTAAAAGCTTCAACAACATCATCTTGATAGTCAAAGACCATTGCAGGAGCTTCCACTACCCGATGTTTAGGATCAACAGCAGATACTTTACTCATACCACGACCCAAGTTACCTTGCATCAGGTGTAGACCTCCGCCTGCGGCGAAAGGGTTTTTGACTGAGCTTATAACTTCAGGATCTAGTGTAACTAATGGACCTTCCACCCAGACTAACTTGTCATCGATCAATTTTGGTTCTTGAGTGTAAGATTTCATACCACGCTTGTCGCCAACTGCAAGAACATCCTCATGCATAAGACCATTTTCATTCAACTCTCTGATTAAAACGCTCATTCCGCCCGCCGCTTGGAAATGGTTTATATCGGCTTCACCATTTGGATAAACACGTGTCACTGATGGTACAACCTTGGACAACCGATCAAAATCATCCCAGTTAATAATCACACCTGCGGCACGTGCAATCGCAATTAAATGGATCGTATGATTTGTTGACCCACCGGTAGCTAACAAACCAACCAATGCATTCATAATTGCTTTTTCGTCGATCATATGACCGATAGGTCTGTAATCATTACCTTGAGCAGTAAATTTCAGTACTTGCCGTGTTGCGGCTTTAGTTAACTCGTCACGCAGTGGCGTGTATGGGTTAATAAATGATGTGCCCGGCATATGTAGCCCCATCATCTCGACCATCATCTGGTTACTATTGGCTGTACCGTAAAAAGTACATGTCCCGGCACTATGATAAGACTCCGATTCCGCTTTCAACAGTTCATCACGGCCGACTTTACCTTCAGCATAAAGTTGACGTATTCTTACTTTCTCTTTATTAGGTAAGCCACTAGGCATAGGTCCTGCCGGCACAAAGACTGCTGGTAAATGACCAAAACTCAAGGCGCCTATTAATAAGCCTGGGACAATTTTGTCACACACACCCAAATACAAAGCAGCATCGAACATGTTGTGACTTAGAGCGATTGCTGTCGACATAGCAATAACGTCACGACTAAATAGAGATAACTCCATGCCTGGCTGACCTTGAGTAACCCCGTCGCACATAGCAGGAACTCCTCCTGCAAATTGGGCAATGCCACCAGCTTGTTTCGCTGCTTCTTTAATTAACTTAGGGTAATGTTGAAATGGTTCGTGGGCAGACAACATATCGTTGTAAGCTGAGATAATAGCAATATTATCTTTTTTGTTACCTGTTAAATCAGCTTTTTCATCCGCGGAACAGGCGGCAAAGCCATGTGCTAAGTTACCACAAGCTAATACACCACGGTGTCTATCTTCTGTCATTGCTTCATCTACACGACTAAGATACGTCTCACGTGTTTTTTGACTACGCTTTATGACATCATTAGTCACAGATTTTAATACTGGATGGACCATACTTTTTTTTCTCTCTGTAGATTCTTGTCAATACGCAACCGACAACAATTTAACAATCACGCTAAATTTGTAGAGTTATCATTAAATAAACTGTCTTGCTAGTATACCGCGGATGGGCCTTTTTCGCACTGTGAATCACATTCGGACGATGTAACTGCTGAAAGAATAATTCTATTTGAAACATTAATAATGTTACTAGAATATAGACTCACTAAGCATCCACAACCCCACTCTCACGAGCAAAGCGATCTGAAAATTCATTAAGTACCCGCTAAATTCATTACCCAAGAGAACAATACAACCTGAGGCACGGTCACTAATGGTAAAAACAGAGCTATTTTCCATGAGCCTGTCGTCTCTTTCAAAGACATAATTTCAGTATAGTCCGTCGCTACGCCAGTCATTAAGAATGCAAAACCATTACCCGGGGCTTCAGCTCGTGTCACAAGATCGGCAGCTATAGGTGTCGATCCCTCTGAACAAATTTCTAAAATAGTCGCAACGATTAAAGTCATTCCTAAACCTGCCATAGTTGCACCGAAATAGGTTTGAAAACTGTCAATCGGCACAAAAGTGCGAATAGTAGCTGCCATCAACACACCTAATAACAGCCAACGGACAATCATTCGTGAGTCTTTGATACCCTCCCATAACATTGACATCGTCCATCTGATATCAAATGAAGCGGCTTTGAAGCGTTCCTTCGCTTCTGGCCATGCTTTAAAGCCATTCAAGTCAGCTGTGTTTGGGTTTTCTGGTAATTTTCCTGAAGCCACCAAAACATTAAATATTAAGCCACTGACCACACCAATAATCATCGAACAAGCAATGAACAATAAAGTCCAATACCAGCCTATTAGTGCAATTAAAATAACAGTAAGAGATAGGGAATTCCATGGACTGGCAATTAAAAATGCCATCACTTGTCCCAAACTCGCACCCCGTTGATACAAGCGCATAGCTACAAGCAATATCCCATGACTGCAGAGATCTAGTAATACACCAGCAAAAGTGGCTCGCAAAATTCCTACGAAGGTATCACCTTTACCCAATAGTGCAGTAACAAATTCTCTTGGAACACGACCGAGTAGGCCAACAAATAACATACCTAATCCAAGCCCTATCCACATGCTGTCCATAATGCCTCTGACCTCGGAGAACAAAACACCAAAAGCTAAAGGCAAACTAGTTAACTGTTCAGCAAATAATAGATCAATCAAATAACCAAAACTAACCAGCACCAGCGTAGACAAAAGTAAAATATCTGGCCGTGATTTTTTCGTTGTTTCATTACTACAAGATCCGGATGGAGGTTCAACCGGTTCTGGGGTTGGACAACATGAAGACATACAAAACGCTCCAATGATTTCAGGTATGATCTATTGTACTTGGCTTAGACAAACATTAACATTTCTTCTTTAATACTCGCGATATAATAAAAACTCATGGCAGAACAAAAAGTAATCCGTACTATTCGCAGCTTTGTAAGACGCCAAGGTCGTCTCACGCCTGGGCAGCAACGTGCGCTCGATGAGCTTTGGCCCCTGTACGCGATAGATGATGGTGATAGCTTGTTAGATTTGAATCATTTATTTAATCGACAAGCACGTAAAGTTATCGAAATTGGGTTTGGCAATGGAGCATCCTTAGCTCAAATGGCTAAAAGCGAACCAGACACTGACTTTCTTGGTATTGAAGTACACAGGCCAGGCGTCGGCCAGTTATTAAATCTTATTGAGGAAAACAGGCTCTCTAACCTTAAAGTGGCTTGTACAGATGCAGTTGAGTTACTTAAACATCGAATAGCTGACAATAGTTTGGATAGACTCCAACTTTTTTTCCCTGACCCCTGGCACAAAAAGCGGCATCATAAAAGGCGTATTATACAACCTGATTTCGTCAGGCTATTAGCAAAAAAAATAAAGGTTGGAGGCCATCTTCATATTGCTACTGATTGGCAGCATTATGCCGAACAGATCCTCTTGGACTTTTCTGATAATACTAGTTTTGAAAACTGTGCTGATGATAAATATATCCCCCGCCCAGATTATCGTCCTTTAACTAAATTTGAGCATCGGGGCCAAAAGCTAGGTCATGGTATCTGGGATTTATTATACAAACGCCAATAAGTCATCTTCGATTCAATTTCAACCTCCCAAAGATTATTACTGCCGCCACACCCAAAGTGATATCACCTATGAAAAAACATTGATTATCAAGGGTTTCGCTATGCTATAACAACTAAAAATGAT
Organism: uncultured Gammaproteobacteria bacterium; assembly: GCA_913042265.1. Lineage (GTDB taxonomy): Bacteria > Pseudomonadota > Gammaproteobacteria > Nitrosococcales > Methylophagaceae. The sequence continues at coordinate 2,807 of CAJWKF010000022.1, read as the reverse complement.
CGCAAATAAATAGTATTTGGTGTAAGTTGTTAATCATTAAAAACTAGTATGAGTATAAATATCTATAACTCTACTTAATAGACTCCATAATTAATAAAACATCTGATAATGGTTATAACTTAAATGAATACTACAAGCATAGTCTTAGTTTTTTTATGTCCAAGCCAAATACCACAATATTTAGTCAAGTGATCTAGTTATGAATACGACTGATATTATCTCAGCAAAAAAAGCCTCTACATTGTACGGTTTGTTTAAAGAACGCCTCAAACGTAGTCCGCATAAAACCGCTTATAAAAGCTATGATACACAAACGAAGCAATGGCATGATATTAGCTGGAGTGAGGTTGCAGCTCGAGTAGCCTGCTGGCAAGGCTCATTAGTTAGAGATGACCTGAAACCCGGTGACCGTGTTGCCACCAACTTGCGTAACTCTCCCGAATGGGTCTTTTTTGATCAAGCTGCATTAGGCTTAGGACTCGTATTGGTCCCCTTATATCCTGATGACCGCCCAGAAAATGTCGCCTACATATTACGTGATGCCAATGTCAAGTTACTCCTGTTACAAAACAGTCAACAATGGAAAGTACTTCAGCCCTCAATTACAGCAGAGCATGAGCTAAAGCGTGTATTGATTCAAAACACTGATACAACTACACATCTTAAGCCAGCTTATTATGTCGAAGACTGGCTAAATATTGATGATGAAAAATTATATAACTCACCTGGTCAGCCTGATGAAATGGCCTCAATTATATATACCTCAGGTACTACCGGACGGCCCAAAGGTGTAATGCTAAGCCATCAAAATATGTTGTCCGTAGCCCATGGTGGACTGACACGTATTAATATAGTGCCCAGTGATTTATTTTTATCCTTCTTACCGCTCTCTCATACTCTAGAGCGAACTGCCGGTTATTACTTACCCATGATGGCAGGAGCTACAGTAGCTTACTCACGAGGTATACATCAGCTAGCCGAGGATATGCTAGACATTAAACCAACAGTATTAATCGCTGTCCCTCGTATATTCGAGCGTATTTACACCCGTATCCACAGCCAACTTAAAGACAAGTCAGGCCTTTCTCAATGGTTGTTTCACAAAACCGTTGGAATAGGATTGCAACGTTTTGAATACCAACAGAAGCGAAAAGCATGGAAGCTTATTTTTTTAGTTTGGCCATTATTGAACAAATTGGTAGCATCCAAGGTAAGGCAACGTTTAGGAGGTAACATTCGCGTTATCCTTTGTGGTGGAGCAGCTTTGCCCACCACAGTTGCAGAATTATTTATTGGATTAGATTTTTGCATATTACAAGGTTATGGTTTAACAGAGACAAGTCCTGTGATTAGTGTAAATACGCCTCAAAATAATTACCCAGCTAGTGTTGGTACCGTTATCCCTGGTGTCAGAGTCAAAGTTGGTGACAACCACGAATTACTTGCCCGCGGAACCGGCGTCATGTTGGGCTACTGGGGTAACGACAAGGCTACGTCCCTTACTATTGATAATGAAGGCTGGCTTCATACGGGTGATCAAGCGGACATTAGCGACACAGGCCATATTTATATCACAGGTCGAATTAAAGATATCTTAGTCATGAGTAATGGTGAAAAAGTACCACCAGGAGATATTGAAGCTGCAATATTAATTAACCCGCTTTTTGAACAAGTCCTGGTCCTCGGTGAAGGAGAAGCATTTCTATCAGCATTGCTCGTACTTAATAACGATAGCTGGATCCAATTAGCTCAGTCACTTCATCTCGATAGCTCTGATCAAGCAGTCTTGGACAATAAAATATTACATAGCTATGTCATTAAGCAATTAAGACAATTATTGTCGGCTTTCCCCGCTTATGCCAAAATAAGACGCGTCTCCCTACATCTCAATGGATGGACTGCTGAGAATGATTTAATAACACCTACAATGAAGATAAAGCGCCCTAAAGTCATTGCTCATCATCAGAGAGACATTGATAAAATATATCGTTAAAGCTTGGTTGTTTTGACAACAATTCATTCCACCCAAATTAGGCTGCCTAAAAACTGAAGTTATGACCATTCAAGGTAAAACCATCACACTCGCAACAGTATGAAAAGAGCCAAATATTATCAATCTATCTCCTTCTCTTGCATTAGCCATTGCAGCTCTATAGGCCATTGGGATAGTACCAAAGGTATTGACCTTCTCCTCATCGACAACACCTTTTAATTCCAATGCTAGAGTATCCGCACTCATTCCTCGACTTCCCGATAACCCTGCTATATACCACTCATCTACCGCAGGCTTAAGGATAGCTGAAACAGTGGATGCATCCTTATCTTTTAACATTCCTAAGATGGCAACAGTACGGCCTTGAAAGGAAGATTCAATTAATAGCTCAAGTAAACTTAAGGCACCTTGCTCATTGTGTGTCACATCGAAAATACGTAATACCGGGCCCGGAACTTGATGAAAACGACCGGCTAGTCTTACTTCTATTAAACCTTTTTCAATCTGGGCTTGAGTAATGCTAAAGCCTTCTTCAATTAATAAGCTAATCACTTGCAAAACAGCAGCAGCATTTTGTAGTTGATGACGACCTGCCAGGGCTGGGTGAGGTAAGTTTCTCCAAGCAATAATCTCATTTGACCAATGCCATTGTTGAGAATCATGCTGATAATTAAAGTCAGCTATTGCAACAGAAATTTGAGCACTCAACTCCTTGGCATAATTTATTACTGTCACTGGTGGTTCCTCAGAACAGACTAGTGGCTTATTAGCTCTTATAATTCCTGCTTTTTCAAAACCAATGGTCTCACGATCG
>CAJWKF010000021.1 GCA_913042265.1 uncultured Gammaproteobacteria bacterium | reverse complement strand
TTTACTAAAAATAGTACCTAGTCTTTTGCTGTATACTCTCTCGCCTAATTTACTCCAGAATAAAATTGTATTTATTGTCTATTTTTGAGACAAAAAAATTTAAACTCAACAAGCTTCAGAAGGAACACCAGAATATGCTGCTATCAGCTAAGCAAGATTGGCTAGGTAATGTACGTAACGATATTTTAGCTGGGATTGTAGTTGCGTTAGCGCTAATACCTGAAGCGATTGCTTTTTCAATTATTGCAGGTGTTGATCCGAAAGTGGGCTTGTATGCATCATTTGCCATTGCAGTCATTATTGCAATTGTTGGTGGTCGTGCGGGTATGATTTCAGCAGCCACAGCAGCCACAGCACTATTAATGGTAACGTTGGTCAAGGATCATGGCCTACAATATCTATTAGTAGCAACGATATTAGCTGGTGTACTTCAAGTTGTAGCTGGCTTTCTTAATCTACATAAATTTATGAGCTTCATTTCAAAGTCTGTAATGACTGGGTTTTTGAATGCCCTCGCCATACTTATTTTCATGGCACAACTTCCTGAATTAACGAACGTAAGTTGGCATGTCTATGCTCTAACAGCAGCTGGCTTAGGAATTATTTATTTATTTCCTTATGTGCCTAAAGTTGGAAAGTTGTTACCTTCACCACTGGTAAACATTGTTGTTTTAACAATAATTGTGTATGTATTTGACATACAAGTTCGTACTATTGGTGACATGGGTGATCTGCCTGATACCTTGCCAATTTTCTTATGGCCGGATGTAGCTTTTAACTTTGAAACCTTAGGAGTTGTATTTCCTTACTCCATGTCAATTGCAATTGTTGGGTTACTTGAATCTCTAATGACAGCAAATGTTATTGATGAATTAACTGACACAGAAAGTGATAAGAAACGAGAGTGTAAAGGTCAAGGTATTGCTAATATAGGCTCTGGCCTAATTGGAGGTATGGCAGGATGCGCGATGATCGGTCAGTCTATTATTAATGTTAAGTCTGGCGGAAGAGGACGCTTATCAACAATGACTGCAGGTGTTTTATTACTTATTTTAGTAGTTTTTCTCAATGATGTTTTATCGATTGTTCCAATGGCAGCGCTAGTAGCCGTGATGATCATGGTTTCAGTAGGTACCTTCAACTGGACCTCAATTAAAGAATTAAAAACTAATCCTGTGAGTGCATCAAGTGTCATGGTGGCAACAGTGATTGTCGTGGTATGGACACATAATTTGGCCTTTGGCGTGTTTACGGGTATCTTAATTGGATCATTGTTTATGGCACAACGGCTTAGTCAGTTCTTGATAGTGGAAAGTGATTATCAAGATAAGACGGATACACGAACTTACCAAGTTATTGGGCAAGTCTTTTTTAATTCCTCGGATAGGTTTATTGGGTTTTTTGATTTTAAAGAAGCGGTTGATAAGGTAGTTATTGATGTGCATCGTGCTCATTTTTGGGATATCACTGGCGTTGCAGCCCTAGATAAGGTGGTGATTAAGTTAAGGCGTGAAGGTGCGGATGTCAGTATTATTGGCTTAAATGAAGCGAGTGAAACCTTGTTAGATAAATTTGCAATTCATGACAAGCCTGACGAAGTAGAAAAAATGATGGGAGGTCATTAAACATGTCAATGACAAAAAACGGGTGGGTTCTTGCTGGAATTGATGGTTCTGAATTAAGTAATTCGGTGATTGATTATGCTATCTGGCTTACTAAGAAAGGTCCGACATCTTTAAACTTACTTCACACTATTGAGCATTCTCATCATAGTGAGCAGGCCCATCACGAAGGTAATTTAACACCTAACATTAAAGAACATTTATTAGATGAACTATCCGATGAAGAACGGATGGAGAGTAAGCAGTTAATTGCTGATGGTAAACAGATCCTTAATGATGCAAGGACAAAAGCAGAAAGTGCTGGTATTGTTGAACTTATTGCTAAACAACGACATGGTACTTTGCCAGAAGCGTTGATTGATTTGCAATCACAAGTCGCAATCATTGTCATTGGGTCGAAGGGGCAAGATCATAGTGGCGAAGCTAAGGGCTTAGGGACTCAATTAGAAGATGCAATTCGTGTTGCGACCAAACCTATTTTTATTGCCAAGTCCCGCTTTAAAAAGCCTAAGAAATTGATGTTTGCCTATAACGGAAGTCCGACTTCGCTTAAAGCGCTCAATTTATTGGTGCGAGAATCCCTAATTCATAAAGGGTTAGAGATCCACGTGGTTAGCGTGTCAAAAAATCTTCAGGAAGCAAGAAACTTAATAGAAGATGCTGAATCAGTTCTAAAAGGAGTGGGTATTGCATCAACTGTCCAAGCTCTCTGTGGTGATACTCTATCACTACTGACGCAATACCAGAAAGTTAATAACATTGATATCACGATGATGGGAGCCTTTAGCCACAGTAAGTTGCATGGGTTTATTTTTGGCAGTTTTACAACACGTATGTTGTTAGAAAGTGAAACCCAGTTTTTATTAGTAAGGTAATAGGGACGTGAAGAAAAGCTAGAGGTCGGTAGGAAATTCTCTTCGGAAGGATTCTTGTTGATGACGGGAAATAAATGAAATGTTTTTTTATGGTTTGATTCGTCAAGCTCTCATGTAACGGAGAAGAGATTTTCAATGTCGCGAGAAAAAGACTATGACCTTTGTATTATTGGCGGCGGTGCTGCAGGTTTAGTTACAGCAGCTGGAGCGGCTACTCTTGGCGCAAAAGTAATACTTATTGAGAAAAATAAACTTGGTGGCGAGTGCCTTTATACTGGCTGTGTACCAAGTAAAGCACTGATACATTCTGCTAATACGGCCTATAGAATAAATACTGCAAATCAAGTGGGTTTATCAGCTAGTTTAAATGAAGTAGAGCAAAGTACGGTGATGCAGCATGTAGACGATGTAATTAAGCGTATTGAACCTAATGATAGCCCTGAACGTTTTCAGAAACTAGGAGTTGAAATTCTATTTTCAGATGCAAAGTTTGTAAATACTGAAACTCTGTCTGTAGGTCAGCAAACCATTACGGCAAAAAACTTCGTATTAGCAACGGGCTCAAGGCCAGCGATCCCCAGTATTATAGGTATCAATACAATTGATTATCATACCCATGAAACGATTTTTAATCTGCAAGAGAATATAGAGCATCTAATCATATTGGGAGGCGGTGCAATTGGCTGTGAGTTAGGACAAAGTTTTTCTAGGTTAGGCTCTGCTGTTTCCATTATTACTCGCTCTGGTTTAATGCCAAGAGAAGATGAAGATATGAGCGGGGTCATACAACAGCAATTTGAAGTAGAAGGAATCGATCTTTATTTAAAAAATAAGGTTAGAGAAGTAGTTAAAACAAAGCAAGGAATCGCTGTGCATCTGGACGATCCTCAGATGACAGTGATTGAAGGCAGCCATTTGTTAATAGCAACTGGGCGCAAATCAAATATTGATAACTTGGGGTTAGAAGCCGCCAAAGTTGAGACTAAAAATGGGTTCTTAACCCTTGACAGCCGGTTAAGAACAACAAATCGACATATTTTTGCTTGTGGCGATGTAGCTGGACCATTTCTATTTACACATATGGCTGAACATCAAGCAGGTATAGTATTAAGAAACACGTTATTTAAGCTACCAGTTAAATCACAAACTAGTCGTATACCTTGGTGTACATTCACTTCACCAGAGCTTGCAAGGGTTGGGTTATCAGAAAGAGAGGCATTAGAGCAAGGTGTTAAGCATAATGTATATACTTTTCCCTTTGATGAAATAGATCGAGCTATTACAGATGAACAAGCGATTGGAATGGCTAAAATCATAACCAGCCCAAGAGGTAAAATATTAGGTGCTTGTATTGTCGGACCTCAAGCAGGTGAGTTAATAGCCGAATATACTTTAGCGATATCTGCTGGTCTAAGTTTGTCAGCTTTGAGTAAAGCCATTCATATTTACCCGACCTTAGCTCAAATCAACCGCCGCGTTGCCGATCAGCGATTGAAAGCAGGACTGACAGGAAACAGGAAAAAATGGATAAAATGTTTGTTCGGCTTAAGAGGCCGAGGTTAAGATGTCAGTTAAACTGATAACTTTAGTTGTCTTATCATTTTTCATAGCTATATTTTTTCTATTTAATGGGCCTGACTACTTAACAATATCAACTTTACAAACCAATAAAGCACTACTATTAGAAACAGTAGAGCAGTACTATGGCCTATCAATTGTACTGGCCATGCTGATTTATATACTTGTTGTAGCCTTGAGCTTACCCGGCGCATCTGTTTTATCTTTAGCAGTAGGCTTCGTTTTTGGTCTTTGGTTGGGTTGGTTATTATTGTTAGTTTCAGCAACTATCGGCGCAGTGCTAGTGTTCTTGTTAATTCGTTATTTCTTTTATGATTGGGCTAAAGCTAAGATTGATAAGCTAACAATAGCGCAAAAAATAACTACAGAATTTGAACAACATTCTTTTAATTACTTATTGTTCTTACGTTTAGTACCGTTGTTTCCATTTTGGCTCGTCAATTTGACAATGGCATTTACGAGTATTAAAACAAGTGAATATGCTCTCGGTACATTTTTAGGCATTATGCCGGGTAGCTTTGTATTTGCTAATCTAGGTAGCTCTCTAGCTGACATCAAGAGTCTTGACCAGGTTTTTTCACCCCAGATGCTGCTTGCCCTAGTTTTGCTGGGTTTATTAATGTTATCACCCATTTTTATTAGTCATTTTAAGCGTTCTAGGAGTAAGGGATAAATAATTTATGTTGAATTCTAAACCTCTACTAGAGCTCAGTGATTTTCCAGCATTGAAACGTTCTACCCTGACAACAGTACAGGTCAATTTGGGATATTTATGTAATTTAAGCTGTGTGCACTGTCATGTTAATGCAGGTCCAAAGCGAACAGAATTAATGTCAAAAGAGACAATTGATCAGGTTTTGTCTTTTATAGAGCAAATGGATATAACAACGCTTGACCTGACGGGTGGTGCACCAGAAATGAATCCTCATTTTAAGTATTTTGTAAAAAAAGCACGAGCTAAGGGTTTACGTGTTATCGATCGGTGTAATTTGGTGATATTAGAAGAGCCTGGTTATGAGGATTTAGCATTGTTTTTAGCTAAGCAGGGAGTTGATATCGTAGCCTCATTGCCCTGTTACCTTGAAGATAACGTAGATAAACAACGTGGTAATGGCGTATTTCAATCAAGTCTGGATGCATTAAAGAGATTAAATGTCTTGGGGTATGGACTGCCGGATACAGGCCTCATACTGGATTTAGTATTTAACCCACAAGGGATTAATTTGCCACCTGAACAGCAGGCATTGGAGGCTAGTTATAAGACCCATTTAGCTGCAGAGTATGCTGTGGTCTTTAATAAACTTTATACCCTAGCTAATATGCCGATAAAGCGTTTTGGTAGCATGTTAATGAGTAAGGGACTATTTAATCAGTATATGGCATTACTTGTTGCAAGTTATAACCCTGATACAGTTGATGATGTCATGTGTCGAGAGTTAATTAGCATTGATTGGCAAGGTTACGTCTATGATTGTGATTTTAATCAGATGTTAGACTTACCGATAGCAGACAAAGCTAAAGTTCATATTGCAGAACTGGACGGTTTAATCCTTTCGAAGCAAGAAATTGCAACTCGACAACACTGTTATGGCTGTACTGCTGGTCAGGGTAGTAGCTGTGGAGGAGCTTTGACATGAACAGATTTTTATTTAGGAAAACGTAATGGCTTCAGAACATAGTGTATTAAAAAGATATTCGGAAGGGGCTCAAGATTGTCAGCCTGATTTATGCTGTCCAGTTGATTATGATTCTTCATTACTAGCGCTATTACCACAAGAAATTATCGATAAGGATTATGGCTGTGGAGATCCTTCTCGGTATGTCCGTGAAGGAGATGTTGTTCTTGATTTGGGTGCTGGTTCTGGAAAGATTTGTTATATGGCAGCTCAAATTGTCGGTAAAACAGGCCGGGTAATTGGCCTTGATATGAATGATGATATGTTGGCACTAGCTCGAAAATATCAGTCTGAAATGGTGAGCAAGTTAGGTGGTGACCGAGTTAAGTTTGTGAAAGGCTTAATTCAGGATCTTACTGTTGATTTAACAGCGATGGATAAGCACTTAGGTGAATATCCTGTGACCGATAGTGCATCGTTGACCCACTTACAATCATGGCAAGTAAATCAATCAGAGCAGATGCCATTAATAAAAGATAATTCAATTGATCTAGTAGTGTCTAATTGTGTACTAAACTTAGTACAAGATAGCGAAAAAAATAAGATGATTAATGAGATATTCCGAGTCGTAAAGCCTGGAGGCCGTGTAGCAATCTCAGATATTATCAGTGATGAGCATGTTCCAGCTCATCTTAAGGCCGATCCAACTTTATGGAGTGGTTGTGTTTCTGGTGCTCTTCAAGAAGAAGAGATGTTAATTGCATTTGTAAACGCTGGGTTTGTGGCCGTATCTTATGACAAGTGGGAAAGTGAACCTTGGCAAGTAGTGGAAGGTATTGAGTTTCGCTCTGCCACTATTACTGGAATAAAACCTAAAGATGAGCCTTGCTTAGATGTTGGTCATGCAGTGATTTATCGTGGTCCTTATTCGGAAGTGTACGATGATGAAGGTCATATTTATCCTCGTGGTCAGCGTATTGCTACCTGCCAACGATCCTATGAACTATTAATGCAAAGTGTATACCGTGATGATTTTATTGGTATTAGTCCTGAAAAATTAAAACCAGAAGTAAACTGGTGCGCCCCCCCTGGGACACTACGCCCAGCTTCTGAAACAAAAGGTTCAATACATAATAGTGCGGCATCAAATACTGCATGTTGTTAGTGATATGCAGAGGAATTTTATGCCAGAGTTAAGCATTATCATCCCTTGTTTAAATGAACAAAAAGGCATTGCTTTTTTTATACATGAGCTTCAAAAACTTCGACCTCAGTGTGAACTTATTTTAGTCGATGGAGGGAGTGGTGATAAGACTGTCCAGATAGCCGAACCATTCGTCGATCACCTTATTCATTCACCTTGTGGTCGAGCACAACAAATGAATGCTGGAGCTAAAAAGGCTTCTAGTAATGTTTTGATCTTTTTACATGCAGATACTTTTTTACCCGATGATGCCGTGAGTCAAATTCAACAAGCTCTGCAAGATGGTTATCGATGGGGCCGGTTCGACATTCGTTTGATAGGCGGACATTGGTTTTTACCTGTAATTAGTTATTTTATGAATCTTCGTTCGGCATTAAGTGGCATTACCACCGGTGATCAGGCACTGTTTATTGATAAGAGTTTGTTTCAGCAGGTTGGTTACTACCCCAATATTGCTATTATGGAAGATATAGCTCTGGCTAAAAACCTTAAAAAACATGGAAAACCTTTTCGTGTTTATAGTTGTGTCCATAGTTCAGCTAGACGATGGGTGCAATCTGGGGTCTATAAAACTATATTGCTCATGTGGTGTCTAAGGTTGCAGTATTTCTTGGGTATTGATCCCAAACAACTAGCCCAACAATATCAAGGAGGGCAATTTTGGAAGTCATAATTCGCTTATCTGCTTTTGTTGGTATTTTATGCCTAATGATGCTTTGGGAAGTATATGCTCCAAGGCGTAAGCAGCGTTACTCGCGCCTACAGCGTTGGCCTACTAATTTTTCTATATCCATTATAGGCATGATAATCGTTCGCTTTACGGTTGGAGGCATTGCTTATGTTTCAGCGTTATATGCAATGGATAATCAAATTGGTTTATTAAACCAATTCTTAATACCAGACTGGTTTTCAATTGTAATAACACTATTGCTATTGGACTTGGCTATTTATGGCCAACATAGGGCATCTCACCGTTGGTTATGGCTATGGCGATTTCATAAAGTACACCATTCAGATTTAGACTTTGATGTCACAACGGGAATAAGATTTCACCCAATAGAAATAATAATATCAATGTGTTACAAGGTTATTATTATCTATATTATAGGGTGTGATCCTTTGGCAGTTGTTGTCTTTGAAGTGATTTTGAGTGGCGCATCACTATTTAACCACAGTAATATTTTTATTCCACTTAAACTAGAACGAAGTATTCGACTATGGATCGTTACACCTGACATGCACCGTGTTCATCACTCTAGTAAAGAGCTAGAAATAGATAGTAACTTTGGCTTTTCTATTAGTATTTGGGACCGATTGTTTAGCTCTTATATAGATCAGCCACAATTAGGACACGATAAAATGATTATAGGTTTAAATAGTTATCGCCACAGCCCAGACGTAAGCATTAAGAAATTACTATTAATGCCTTTTAAATCTTTGAAATGACATATCTATACCCGCAAGCGAGTCTTGCGGTTTTCTGCAAGGCACCGATACCGGGACAGGTTAAAACACGCTTGATACCTGATATGACTGCACAGCAAGCAGCTGATGTACATATGTTATTAACAAACCGGCTGTTAAGTTGGCTTGTTAAAGCAGAGCTCTGCCCGATCACACTTTGGTGTTCACCTGATACATCACACCCATTTTTTCAATCGTGTGCTGTTGAATATGGTATCTCTTTAAAGGAACAAAAGGGCACTGATCTAGGTGGTAAAATGCAATATGCGATAGCCAGTCAATTGAAAAGTTCAAGCCAAGTATTATTAATAGGATGCGACTCACCTTCTGTCAGGCAACGTGATGTCTCAGACATGATAGAGCGCTTACAAAGTGTAGATGATGTAGTACTTGCACCTGCTGAAGATGGCGGCTATGTCATGATAGGGTGCAGAGAAGATTACCCCATCCTGTTTTCAAATATGGAATGGAGTATGAGTAATGTCTCAGATGAGACCCGCCTACGTGCTATCCAATCTGGTATCCGTTTATCTAGCCTAGGGATCCAATGGGATGTCGATAATTATATTGATTGGCAACGCTTTTGTGCCCTTGAATAACGTAAAATAACTGCTAACACTTAAAATAATAGCTCTAATACTGCGAGTAGATGATAAAACAATGACTGAGTTTAAAAATAAACATGTTGGTGAAAAAAGTAAGTCACAGGTTAAACGTGAGTTGCAAGCCTTGAGAGACCTGGGTAAGTCACTGATTTCATTGCCGCTTAAAGATTTAAACAAGTTAGCCTTGCCCGAAAAGCTATATGATGCGGTTATTAAAGCACAAACACTTTCCCACGGAGCTTTTAAACGTGAGGTAGGTTACATCGGGGCAATTATTGCAGATGAAGATTACGATGTTATTGCATCTGAACTAGATAAATTGAAACAGGTGCACCATGGTGAAGTAAAACAATTCCACCAACATGAACAATGGCGCGATGAATTATTAGTCGGTAATAATGTTGTTATGACATTGCTGCACCAGCAATTTACAAACTTTGATAGCCAGTATGTTCGGCAGTTAGTCAGAAATGCTAAGAAAGAAGCTGAACATAATAAACCACCAAAATCAGGTAAGTTATTATTTAAGTATCTACAACAATGTGAAGCTGAGGCTAATGATACTTAACGATATCTTAAGAAGAAACAGCTAGTTTTCTAGACCTTAATTAGAAAGTGTTAATTACATAACTTCCATTGTTTCTCAAGGCGCTTAGCTGATATAGGGTAAGCAGTCTTAAGACCTTGAGCAAATAAAGACATTCTGTACTCTTCAATCATCCATCGATAATGTTGCAATTCCTGAGATGTATGATTATTAGCATGAGAAAGATAGCGCTGCCAGTGTGGCTGGACTTCAGCCATCCATTGTCGATCTCTCATAGGATCACTAAGTAGCTTATCCAAGCGTTGGGCCATCGCTTGTAGGTATAAGGGTAAACGTCTTAAAGCTTCGTCAGGAGTACGGTGAGCAAAGCCCTGGTAGATTAATGATGATAGTTGAGATTGTATATCCTTCACAGCATTAATAGATGTTAGTGGGATATTTGATGATAGCCTTTTAGCAATTGCATGATATTCGGTCAAAGCTTTTGCTATTTGTTGTGCTAACTGGTTGGCAGTGTTTATAAGTTCACCTCTATTACCTTGTAGTCGTTGTTCGAATTCATTTTGAGTAGTTATAGCAGGATAACTTCTTAGAAAACAATGATCGAAGGCTAAATGAATTAGATCAGTTTTAAGTTGCTCACAAGGTGTTTTTTCACTATTAATTGTATAGAGGGGGTTGGAAGGCACGCTGACATAGTGCATACACATTTGTTGAATGTTAGGGAGTTGTTTGCGTAGGTATTTTACAATATCTGCTTCTGATAGCATAAAGAGCTTTCTAAGCCCTAAATGGGTTTGCTGTTGAGCCTGTTTAGCGGTGTCTAACAATGTGAGATCGACATATTCACCTTGATCTATTAAAGCAGGGTAGGCTGTTATTTCGAGTCCATTTTGTTGTAATGTGATCTGGGCTGGCAAATCACCAAACGTCCACCGGGTAAGGCCCTGTTGTTCATATTCACTATCAGGGATTGATTGAAAACTACTAGCTGCTTCTTCAGCCCAGTACTCTTTTAAATGATCTAAATCTCGACTTTGCTCTAATAACTGACCCTTATCATCAACTAATTTAAAATTCATCTTTAGGTGATTGGGTAAGTCGTTGAGTTTCCATTCTGATAAGGTAATTTCAATACCTGTTAGGCGTCGTAACTGAGTTGATAGAGCGTTATGTAAGTCACCATCGTCTGGCGACATATTTTTTAAACACTGATCCGCATAGTTAGGAACAGGAATAAAGTGTCGTCGTTGAGTTTTTGGTAGGCTTTTAATCAAAAATATTACTTTGTCGCGTAATAATCCGGGTACTAACCATTGGTATAAGGAAGAGTTAGTTTGATTTAATAATGACAGAGGAATGGTTTGGGTAATGCCATCTTCAGTTTTACCAGGCTCAAATTGATATTCCAACGCTAAGGGCACACGATTTACCAATAGTTGATCAGGAAAATTTACGGGTGTTATTTGCTCAGCTTCATGTTGCATTAAATCATCACGACTTAAGAAAAGTAATTTTTCATTCTCCTTCTCAGCCTGTTTTCGCCATTTTTCAAATCCAGCACCATTAACTATTTCATCGGGTATTTTTTCTTTATAAAATGCAAACAACACATCATCATCAACTAAGACATCACGTCTTCGTGACTTTTGTTCAAGTAGTTCAATGCCTTGGATAAGACCTAAATTGTGTTTGAAAAAAGCAGCATTGCAATGCCAGTCACCTTGAACTAGCGCATCACGGATGAAAATCTCATTAGAGAGGATGGGATCGATGCTTCCAAAATGGATGCGGCGGCGGGCGACAATGGGAAGAGAGAATAGTGAAACCTGCTCAAAAGCGATAACTTGAGCCGGCTTTTTTTCCCAATGGGGATCAGCATATTGTTTGTGAACTAACTCACCAGCAATAGATTCGACCCATTCAGGTTCTATTTTGGCGACGATTCGGGCATATAGTCTACCTGTTTCCACTAGTTCAGCAGCCATGATCCATTTAGGACTTTTTTTATGCAACGCTGACCCAGGAAAAATATGTAATTTTAGGTTCCGGGTACCAGTGTATTCAGACTTATCTGTTTTGACGGCAATATTACTCAATAGGCCAGACAATAGTGCTTGGTGAATTGTTTTATAGTCCGCAACTTGTGAGCTTGGCTTAAACCCCATTTGAGTGACTTGGATATGTAATTGTTGATGAATATCATGCCATTCTCTTAATCGTAAATAGGACAAGAAATTTTCTTTACAGTGTTTCCGTAATTTGTTTTGGCTAAGGTGCCTTTTCTTGTCGTTATAATGTGCCCAGAGTTTAAGGTAAGCCAGAAAATCTGAACGCTCATCTTTAAATTGAATGTGCGCTTGATCGGCAGCTTGTTGTTTATCCATTGGTCTTTCACGTGGATCTTGAATACTTAATGCACTTGCAATTACAAGGACATCTGTTAGGCAATTTAATGTATCTGCAGCTAAGATCATTCTTGCTATACGTGGATCGATAGGCAGTTTAGCCAGTTGTTGTCCTAACTTGGTGAGATTATGTTGCTTATTTACTGCACCAAGCTCTTCTAAGGATCTAAACCCATCATTGATGACTTTTTGAGGAGGTGGATTAATGAATGGGAATTGAGCCGGGTCCCCTAAGCGTAATGCAGCCATTTGTAATATCACAGAGGCTAAATTGGTTCTCAATACTTCAGGATCAGTAAAAGCTGGCCTATTTTTAAAGTCATTTTCATCATAAAGACGTATAGCCACACCCGCAGCGACTCGCCCACAGCGTCCAGAGCGCTGATTAGCACTGGACTGTGATACTTTCTCTATCGGCAACCGTTGTACCTTATTTCGGACACTGTAACGACTAACTCGAGCATAACCAGGATCTATAACATAACGGATCCCTGGTACGGTTAAAGAAGTTTCAGCGACGTTAGTTGCTAATATAATACGACGACGGCTACCTGTCTTAAAAATGCGGTTTTGTTCGGCAGCAGACTGCCTTGCAAACAATGGTAATACATCAGTTTGAGGTGGATGGTGTTTACGTAAAGCTTCTGAAACTTCTCGAATATCACGTTCGCCGGATAAAAAGACTAGGATATCACCTTGTCCTTCGCGGCATAGCTCGTCTGTTGCTTCAATAATGCCACGAATCATATCGTAATCCTGTTGATCTTCATCATCATTCATTGGAGGACGATAACGAATTTCAACAGGAAATGTTCGACCACTAACTTCTATCACAGGGGCATTATTAAAATGGCTAGAAAAGCGCTTCGTGTCTATGGTCGCTGAAGTAATAATAACTTTTAGATCTGGGCGCTTAGGCAAAAGTTGTTTCAAATATCCTAATAGGAAGTCAATATTCAGGCTACGCTCATGGGCCTCATCTATGATTAAAGTGTCATATTGATTCAGGAACTTGTCGTTTTGTGTTTCTGCTAATAAAATTCCATCTGTCATTAACTTAACGTAACTTTTATCCGCCTTTACTTGGTCGTGGAAGCGGACCTTATAGCCGACAACATCACCCAGTTTGCTCTCGAGTTCTTCGGCGATACGAGTTGCGACAGTTCTTGCTGCAATACGTCTAGGCTGGGTATGTCCAATCAAGCCATTTACACCGCGGCCAAGTTCGAGACATATTTTTGGAAGTTGAGTGGTTTTTCCTGAGCCAGTCTCACCGCTTAATATAATAACTTGGTTATCTTGAATGGCCTTTGCAATGTCTTCTCGCCGTTCAATAACGGGCAGGTCGGTCTTAAAGGATGGTTTTGGTAAATGTTGTTGACGGTAGGCACGACGATTAATTGAAGCAGTTAATTTACTTTCAATTGAGTTTATTTGTTCCTGAGATATATCGGTTTTCTTGCGTAAACTTTTAATACTTCGCCGCAGGGAAAACTGGTCTATTAGCATAGCGAGACTCAGTGAGTTTTCGAGTTGTATAAGCTTGTTTTTCAATGTGTAGGATTTATGGTCTATTAGTTAGGCTATCTGTTGTAAAATTAATGATACTTAAAGGTAACTTTCTTGGTTTAGTTCCCATCTCTTACATGAGCCTCTATCAAAAGATACACCTTAATAAATTAAGCTCTATTTCGGGATCTTAATTTTAACTTCTTTAGACATTCTATAAAAGACCGAAATATGGCCGATAGTAGTGATCAATTGAGCGCTTGTTGAATCAGATATAGTGCCAACTAGCTTTAATCGATCTGTCTTTTCTGCGCCACTGACTTTGACTTTGATAAGCTCGTGATGATTCAGAGCATTTTCTACTTCAGCTAAAACAGTGTCTGTTAAGCCTTTATTGCCGACCATTACAACTGGTTTTAAGGCATGAGCCAAGCCACGTAAATAGCTTTTTTGCTTATCATTGACTGCCATGGGGAGTGTACCTGTATTAAAATAGATCAATTATACAGGAAGCCACTCATGACTCTACACAAGTTTACCGTTACTGCAGCAAGAGGTATGTTGCCATTGCTGGCAATAGAGCTCGTGGAGATGGGCATAAAAGATACAAAACAAGAGCAAGGAAATATCAGGTTTAGTGGAAATTTAGAAGATGCGTATAGAGTTTGTTTGTGGTCTCGTGTTGCTATTAGGGTGTTATTGCCAATTGCTCAATTTAGTGCTGAGACAACTGACGCACTATATGCAGGCATCACAGCTTTACCATGGGAAGATCATATCGATGCTGAAGGTACGACGATTGCAGTTGATTTTAATAGCTTCCGCTCAAAAATTCACCATACACAATATGGTGCTCAGCGAGTCAAGGATGGAATCGTTGATAGATTTAGAGAACAAAGTGGTGTTCGACCTTCAGTAGAGTTGCATCAGCCTGACTTGAGAGTTAATGTTTATGTTAAACACAACCAAGCAATAGT
>CAJWKF010000020.1 GCA_913042265.1 uncultured Gammaproteobacteria bacterium | reverse complement strand
ATGTCCACCTGTTCCACCAGCCATAATCATAATTGTTGTCATTAGCGTTTCACTCGCACTGAAGCTTGCTCAGGGAAACGTGTCTCTATATCAACTCGGAATAACAAAGCAATTCCTATACAACTTATTAATAAACTACTACCGCCATAACTCATTAATGGAAGTGTTAAACCTTTTGTAGGCAACACCCCCATATTGACGCCCATATTGATGCAGGCTTGTAGGCCCAACCATATACCTATTCCATAGGCGATTTGCGAACCAAACACTTGACCTGACAATTCTGCTGCACGTCCAATTGCTAATGCACGCCAAATGAAAATAGCGAACAAGATTAAGACACTCAATGAACCCAACAAACCTAGCTCTTCTGCCAAGATAGAATATAAAAAGTCAGTGTGAGCTTCAGGCAAATAAAACAGCTTTTGCATACTGCTACCTAGTCCAACACCTAACCAATCTCCTCGTCCAAAAGCTATTAAAGCTTGTGTGAGTTGAAAACCACTACCAAATGGATCTTGCCACGGGTCCATGAATGTTTGTAATCGTTGTAAGCGATAGGGTGCAAACCAAATTAAAGCACTAAATAATGCTGCAAAAGTACTTATCAAAGCAGCAAATACATCTAAGCGTGAACCACCTAAAAACAACATTGCTAAAACAGTTGTAAAAATGACTACTACAGAGCCCATATCTGGTTGTAATAGAAGTAGTATTGCTGCGATACCTAACAATATTAATGGCCCAACAACTTTAAAGAATGAACCTTGTAGCTGACCATGATGACGCTGCAGATAATCAGCAACATAAATAACAGAGAATAATTTTATAACTTCAGCGACTTGGATATTTACCAGACCAAGTGGTAACCATCGTCTACTACCATTTACTTCTTTGCCTACACCCGGAATAAGGACTAAAATTAATAACCCGACTCCAATCACTAGAAGTAATGGAGCCATTTGACGCCAAACTGATAACCTTATTGTCATCATTACAGATGCAATGGCTATACCTGCAATTGCAAAAACTAACTGGCGGTTAAAATAGAATAATGGCTGGCCTAGTTTGCCATCGGCAATTGATATTGAGGCTGACCCAACCATGATTAAACCAATAAATAATAATGTACAGACTGAAAACATTAACTTCCCGTCAAGTTCATACATTAAATTTATTTTACTCATGATAACTGAGCCTCTACTGCATTGGTAAAAGCATCACCACGTCTCTCATAATTATCATACATATCAATGCTCGCACATGCTGGTGATAACAAAACGATATCTCCTTTTTTTGCGATAATTTTGGCTTTATTTACAGCATCTGACATGTTTCGCACGGTTTGTTGTGGAATATTTTTTGGGGTAACTTCTGATATTTTTTTGGCATCCTGCCCAATCAAAAGAAGGCTTTTTAGATGAGACTCAAAAACAGGTGTTAAATCAGTAAATTCTTGTTCTTTTGCAACCCCCCCTGCAATTAAGACGATATCACGACCATAACTAAGGCCCTTAATAGCAGCAATGCTTGCACCCACATTAGTGGCTTTAGAATCATTAACCCATTGCACACCATTCTCTTCTGCAACTAATTGGCATCGATGTGGTAAACCGCGATATTCCTTCAGTGCTTCCAACATAGCTTTCATTGGCAACTGCATTACATACCCCAAAGCTAATGCCGCTAACGCATTAGCAATATTATGCTCTCCAATAACTTGTATCTCACTTATTGGAACTAATTTCTCCTTACCCCGAGCTAAGTAAATAACCCCACTCTCTTCGATAACTCCAAAATCATTATCTACTGGCTTATGTAATGTAAAGCCAGTTTGATTTTGAAAACTCTCAGAACAATCCGCCGATAATTTGTCATCACGATTAACAATAATGGCTCTAGAACCAATATGAATTTTAGCTTTCGTCTTTTGATATTGTTCAATATCGTCATAACGATCTAGATGATCTGGACTAATATTTAATACAACAGACGCATAAGCACCCAAGGATGAAACTGTCTCTAGTTGAAAACTCGATAATTCAAGAATATAAAAGTCTGGCTCAGGGCCAGGAATCAAATCTAAAGCTGGTATACCAATGTTTCCACCGACCTTAATATTTTTACCTGCCCTCATTGCCATTTCAGTCAGCATCGTTGTAACCGTGCTCTTTCCATTTGAACCTGTAATTGCTATCAAGGGTTGATTAATAAAACGTACAAAGAGCTCAATATCACCGATAATCTCTATGTTATGTCTACGCGCCTCTTTTATTTCTTGTAAACGTGGGTCAACACCAGGACTCAAAACGATAACATCACTCTCGAGCATGATTTCAAGGTTCAACCCATCTCTATTTAGCAATACTCCGGGAAGTTCATTTTGCACAACACCGATATTTGTAGGGTTCTTACGTGTATCCATCATTGCAACATCATGACCCTGCTCAAGCAAAAAGCGAGCACAAGATAACCCTGTCTTTCCCAGACCAATTATCAAGTACGCTTTCGCTTCAATTTTTACTTGTTTCATTACTGTCATCTGATTTTCAATGTCGCTATGCCAACCAAAACCAAAAAGACAGTAATGATCCAAAACCGTACTATTATTCTCGGTTCAGGCCATCCTTTTAATTCATAATGGTGATGTATTGGTGCCATTAGAAAAACACGCTTTCCACGTAACTTATAAGACACTACTTGAACTACAACAGATAATGTTTCAGCTACAAAAACCCCCCCCATAATTAACAACACTAACTCTTGCCTTACTAATACTGCGACACAACCTAATGCTGCACCCAAGGCAAGGGCACCTACATCACCCATGAAGACTTGCGCTGGATAGGTGTTAAACCAAAGAAATCCTAGACCAGCACCTACCATTGCAGCACAAAAAATCGTTAATTCACCTGCGCTTGGAATAAAGGGAATGGATAAATACCGAGCAAATTCAGCATGCCCTGCCAAGTAACTGAATAAGCCTAATGCTCCAGCCACCATAACAGTAGGCATTATAGCCAACCCATCAAGACCATCTGTTAGATTCACAGCATTACTACTTCCTACAATCACTAAATAAGTAAGTACCATGTACCATGCACCTAAGGGAATAATTACATCCTTAAAAAAAGGAATTATAAGTTCCGTTTCAGCAGGAATTGTTGCTGATGTATATAAAAATATTGCTGCACCTGCACCGACAACTGATTGCCAAAAATATTTATACCTACTTGCTAGGCCTTTTGGATCTTGACGAGCCAACTTTATATAATCATCAACAAAACCAATGACACCAAACAACATTGTCACCAACAATACTACCCATATATACCGATTATTTAAGTCTGCCCATAACAAGGTACTTATTGCGATTGCCACTAGAATTAAAGCCCCCCCCATAGTCGGCGTACCTGACTTACTTAAGTGTGACTGCGGCCCATCATCTCGTATTACTTGGCCTATTTGCTTGAAACTCAAACGCCGAATCATTGTTGGCCCAACAATTAAGGCAATGCCTAAAGCCGTCATCACACCCAGAATAGCCCTGAGTGTTAGATATTGAAAAACAGAGAAACCACTATGGTACTGGCTTAAATACTCACTCAAATACAGCAACATTAACCTTCTCCTTTTATAGAAAGTGCATCTGCGAGCCTATCCAATTGCATAAAACGTGAGCCTTTAATGAGACATATAATATTTTTGCTTAATCTAGACTCTAAATACTCTTGAATGCTTATTAAACCTGAGAAA
This sequence comes from uncultured Gammaproteobacteria bacterium, assembly GCA_913042265.1. Lineage (GTDB taxonomy): Bacteria > Pseudomonadota > Gammaproteobacteria > Nitrosococcales > Methylophagaceae. The sequence goes on along the minus strand of CAJWKF010000020.1, from coordinate 14,261 downwards.
TGTTTTGCCCCTTTGCCAAAAGCAATGTTGGCGAGCTTACTTTTTTCACCCAATGTCAATAAGTGTTTTATGCCTGCTGATTTTGCTTTAACACCTAAAGCAGTGTGAATTTCATCACTTTGATTACCTAATTCGCCAAAGTCGCCCAACACCAACCAATGTTCGCCTGGAAAGGTTTTTAATGTTGAAACTGCTTGCTCATATGAAGTCGGATTTGCATTATAGCTATCATCCAAAATGGTAGCGTTATTAATACCCAAACGCAGTTGTAGCCTGTGTGGCACACTTTCCATACTATCCAAACCTGAAACCATATCTTGAAAATTAACAGACAATGCTGAGCTCACAGCAATTGCAGCTAATGCGTTTGACACATTATGACTTCCAGGGAGCGGTAAATTAACATAATGAAAAACTTCATCTATCTTGACCATGAAGTGACTTGAAGTAACATAAGACTGATAATCTGTTGCTTGTATATCAGCATAGTTATTTAGTCCAAAAGATAGGCTTCTTTGACCCTTCAACATATTCAGCCAATACTCGGTATTATTCATATCTGCATTAAAAACTCCCACACCATCACTTGGCAGGTTTGAGTAAATCTCAGACTTCGCTTTTACTACACCTTCTATGCTACCGAATCCCTCTATATGAGCTTCACTTACGTTATTGATAAGGGACACTGTAGGACTCGCTAATTTCACTAATTCTGCTATTTCACCAGCATGGTTCGCACCCATTTCAATAACGGCATAATCAGTGTCTTTTTGAATCCTGAATAATGATAAAGGTACGCCTAAGTTATTGTTTAGATTACCTTCTGTTGCAATGATATGATGGTTTTGTGACAATATAGCCGCTAACATTTCCTTAACTGTAGTTTTACCATTACTACCTGTGACTGCAATCACTTTGCAGTCACACTGTTTTCGCCAATAAGCAGCTAATTTTCCAAACCCTTTTACTACGTCATTGACTACAAGCTGAGGTAAATTATCATTTTGAAACTTACTAACTAACGCTACACTGGCACCAGCTTCTCTCGCCGCAGAAATATAATGATGTCCATTAGAGTGCTCACCTACAATAGCCACGAATAAGTCTCCTTTTTTGACTTTTCGACTATCTATAGTCGCACCAGTAATATCTACATTGATGTCAAAAGAACGAATGCCTAATAATTCAGCAGCATCATTCAATGTCAATTGACTACTCACTTTTGGAAACCAATTGGCATTGATCGTTCATCATTTGCTGCTACCATTGCACCAAGAGCTATTTCTTTATCACTAAATGAATGTTTATTACCTGCAATTTCTTGATATTGCTCATGACCTTTGCCCGCGATAAGAACTATATCTTCATCTTTTGCATTATTTATCGCATAAGTAATAGCGTGTTTTCTGTCGTGTTCAATGTGTAGTTTGTCTTGATTTTTTATCCCTTTTAAAATTTCGACCACAATAGCTTTATTACTTTCACTTCTTGAATTATCGGTCGTTAATACTATTTGGTCTGCATATTGTTCAGCTTTTGCGCCCATCAATGGACGCTTACCAACATCTCTCTCACCACCACAACCAAATACACACCATAACTGTCCCTCTTTATGCATCAGAAGCCTCAATGACTTCAATGTTTTCTCAAGTGCGTCAGGTGTATGAGCAAAATCTATCACTACACTTGTTTGCTCCTCATTACCCAACAACTCCATTCGACCATTAATGTCATGGCACTGATTTATGTAATTGAGTACCGTATTAAAAGGTATTTTAATTGCTAATAAACTTCCTACTGCTGCGAGCATGTTATCAATATTAAAGCGACCTAATACTCTACACTCCACCTGCCCTACTTCTGCTTTATTGACTAACGTAAATTTAAGACCTTTCATCGATGCCTTAATATTCTTAGCTTGCAACGTCATGCCCTTAAGTTCAGAGCTATAGGTTATTAAGGCTAGTTCTTTACGACTTGTTAAACCACCTCTTAAGCTTTGACCTAACTCATCATCCATGTTGATGACAACTGTTTTAATACTTTTAAAATCAAACAGGCGCTTTTTAGCTTCTTTATAACTCGCCATGTCCTTATGATAATCAAGATGATCTCGACTTAAATTTGTAAAGACAGCAACATCAATTGCAACACTGTTTAAGCGGCCCTGCTCTAGAGCATGTGATGATGCTTCTATAACGACATAGCTTGTTTTTTGATGGCAAAACTCAGCCAAGCTGGCTTGTAAATCCACAGGATTTGGTGTTGTAATACCTGAATTACTCAACGCATCTAAACGTCCTATTCCCAGAGTTCCAATCAAACCACAAGCATCGCCAGAGGACTCAAGACATTGAGCGATAAAATGGCTCACTGAGGTTTTACCATTAGTGCCCGTCACGGCTACAATTGTTAGGGCCAATGAAGGATGGCCAAAAAACCGTGCGGCTATTTCACCAACCTTCTCACTCAAGTTAATCACCTGAATAGCTTGTATTTTTGCTGTTGCTATGTAATTTATTTCTTTTTCACTTAATGGTAATAACTTATCAAACAGTATTCCTTTTGCTCCACTGTCTATTGCCTCCTTAAAGTGTAGAGTTCTCTGCTTAGCATCTTTTGCTGTTGCAATGAATAACCCACCTGCATCCAACCCTCGGCTATCCATCGAAACGCTTGTCACCTCTCTCTTCTCTATCAGGTCGGGTGACTTAACCATACCTACTAATAACGTAGCAATATTTTTACTAATAGTCGGCATACTCATCACTTTTCTGCCACTTGAAGCTTATTAGCTGGCAAATCATCTGGGGAAATATTGAGTAAGCGCATAGCACCTGTCATTACTTTTGAAAAAACAGGCCCAGCTACTAAACCACCGTAATATTCTTCACCTTTTGGATCGTCAATCATTACAACCATCGCTAAGCGTGGCTTACTAGAAGGGATGATTCCAGCAAATAATGACAAATATTGCTTTTCTGCATACCCCCCTTTACCGGCTTTTTTAACCGTGCCCGTTTTACCAGCGACATGATAATTTTCTACAGCTGCTAGTTTTGCAGTACCTCCCTCCTCTACAACTCCCTCCATCATTGTGACAACTTGCTTCATTACATCTGATGAATAAACACGTCGCCCCCCGGAATTTTCTGACAACTTAATGAAACTAATAGGTTGTAAAATCCCACCATTAGCAAGCACCATATAACCTCTAGCTAGCTGTAATGCTGATGATGCTAGACCATATCCATATGATAAAGTAGCTCTATCAAGCTCTCGCCACTTTTGAGGATCTGGAAGGCTACCTATAGCTTCCCCAGGGAAATATCCACCTGTTGGTTCTGCCATTCCAAAAGCTGCAAAGTCATGCCAAAGCTGTTCAGGCTTGACTGCCAAGGCAATTTTACTTGCACCTACATTGCTAGACTTTTGAATCAAGGTTGCCATGTCTATTTGACCATAGTCACGAAAGTCTTTGATAGTATGCCCACTTACTCTTAAAGTCCCGGGGCCTGTATCAATAATTGAATTGGGCTTGAATTTACCCGACTGTAGTCCACTTGCCATAGTAAAAGGTTTGACTGTAGAGCCGGGTTCAAATAAATCAGTCACCGCACGATTACGATAATCACTACTTTTCAATCCTTTTCGATTATTAGGGTTGAATGATGGCTGATTAACTATTGCTAATACTTCACCGGTTCGAATATCCAAAATTACTGCTGAACCTGATCTTGCTCGATAATGCGTGACAGCCTCTTTTAAAGACTGATAGGTCAAATACTGAAGCCTTAAATCTATACTTAGCTGGATATTTTGGCCATCTTTCGTTGGTTTTAATTGTTCTCCACCTTCAACATAATTACCACGGCTGTCTCGCACCATCCTTTTTAAACCAGGTAAACCCGTTAGTACATCATCATGCATTAACTCAAGACCCTCTTGACCCATGTCATCTATATTTGTAAAACCAACTAAATGAGATGTAACCTCTCCTGTTGGGTAATAGCGCTTATATTCACGTTGCAGTGCCAAACCTTTAATATTAAGGCTATTCACTTTATTTGCCACCTCTGGTGCAACTCGCCTCTTTAAGTAGATAAACTCACGTTTTTTATTTTTTTTTATTTTTTTACTAATCAAGCTGGTTTTAATGCCTAAAATCTTAGCCAAATTTGTCATCTCTCTGCTATCAGCATCAAATACCTGTGGATTCAGCCAAACGGAATGGACCGGTGTACTAATTGCTAAAGGTTCGCCATTGCGATCCAAAATCATGCCTCGATGAGCCGCAACTTCAACATTGCGTAAGTGGCGGGCATCGCCTTGATTCCTCAAAAAATCGGCATTAAACACCTGAATGTCAGCTAAGCGCCATCCTAAACTTAGTACCAGAGTAATAAACATCAAACGTAGTAAATTTAAACGCCAAATGCCAACCTGATAATTTGCTTTAGTTTTACGGCTCATGGTTTGAGTACCACGGTACTTCCAGCTTTGGGTATAATCATATCCAACCTGATTTTAGCCTGACGCTCTACTCGCCCCGGGCTTGCCCAAGTACTTTGTTCTAATAAAAGCCTACCCCACTCTTCATCCAAATCATCTCGATGTTGCTCGTGTTTTTGCAATGCAACAAATTCAACCCGACTTTGATGCTTTGTATACACAACTGAGATGGCTGATACCAATACTGCCAATAACATTACGTATAGAGAAAAATGTTGACTATGTATGTCAATAATTCGAGCCAACGTCATTTTACTTTCTCGACAACGCGTAAGACTGCACTTCGTGATCTTGGATTATCAGCTAACTCTTGCTCTCCTGCTTTAATAGCTTTGCCAATTAACTTGATACTAGGGTTTAATTGATCAGCAGTAATAGGAAAGTGCGCAGGTAAATTATCACCTTTGGCTTGATCACGGAAAAACCGCTTAACAATGCGATCTTCGAGAGAGTGAAAGCTAATCACAGTAAGTCGCCCACCAATAGCCATCACATCAATAGCCTGCTGAAGTGCTACTGATAAATCATCCAACTCATTATTTATATAAATTCGAATTGCTTGAAATGTTCGTGTTGCTGGATGCTTATTTTTTTCACGAAATGGGCTTGCTTTATCCACTAGATCTGCTAACTGCTTTGTCGTTCTTAGTGGTGAATCTTCTCTAGTTTCTACTATTGCTCTAGCAATTCGTTTTCCAAAACGCTCTTCACCGAATGTTTTTATTACAGTTGTAATCTCATCCATACTCGCATATGCAAGCCAATCTGCTGCACTGATGCCTTCATCCGGATTCATCCTCATATCCAAAGGACCATCTTTCCGGAAACTAAATCCACGTTCTGCAATATCCAATTGTGGTGATGAGACGCCAATATCCAATAAAATACCATCGACTTTCCCCTGCCAAGACCTCGTTTGCACAACATTCGATAATGTTGCAAAAGAACATTGCTCAATCGTAAACCGTTCATCCTTTGCAGCTAAGCTCTGCCCTTCCATAAAAGCTTCTGGATCTTTATCGAGCCCTAATATTTGGCCTTTGGACGATAACCTCTCCAATATAGCCCTCGCATGTCCTCCTCGGCCAAATGTCCCATCAATATAAAGCCCCTTCGGCCTAATATTCAAAGCAGTCAATGTCTCGTCTAATAAAACCGGGACATGTTCTGGAGTGGCTTTAGTCATAATTAGAGCTAGATAGAAAGACTTTCTAACTCTGCCGGTAAAATACCGCCAAAGTCTTCTTCTAAACAGTCATCCATCAAACTATTCCAAGTATCCTCGCTCCATAATTCAAATTTATTGCCCTGACCTATCATCACGATATCTTTCTCTAACCCTGCAAACTCACGTAATTTTGCCGGTAATAAAATACGACCATTTTTATCCATCTCACATTCAGTGGCATACCCAAGTAACATTCTTTTCAAGCGCCTGACTTGAGTATTCAAGCTTGGTAGACTAGAAAGCTTCTGCTCAACCTGTTCCCATTCTGAGAGGGGATACATCTGTAAGCAATGGTCGGCATGATCAATAGTCACTACTAAACGTCCTTCACAACAGGCATCAAGATGCTTACGGAACTTGGCTGGAATGGCCACCCGCCCTTTTGCATCTAGATTGAATGTTGCTACGCCTCTAAACACCCATTACTCTCCTAATTTATTGATCCACTTTGATCCACTTTTACCCACTTTTTGACACTATAGGAGCGAGGCAAGTGCATGTCAAGCATCAAAATAGACAAAATCCCCTATTAAGGACAATGACTTAGCGGTACTTTATTAAAGTGAAGACATCTTAGGTGGCATGAAAATGAAGGACTACTTTTCTATCATTAAACTGCAACGGGAAGTTAATGTGAATTCTAACTGTTAAATAGTATTTTTTAACCACAGGCGAACATGCACTTCTAATCAAAAAATTTTCATGTTCCAAGAAAAAACAATGAAATCAGCGCGATCTTTTAAGTTCATGCTCAAAGCGTAAGGTTAGCTATAAGTAAGGGAACCAATGGGATCTTAACTCATCTAAAAGAAGACCTGTGTTAACTCTTCATGAAAAATATATAGCAATAAAGCGCCCAAGAATAGAATCCTTTAATATATAAAAGAATGTGTGACATCCCTACATAGAATAATTTGTCTTAAATGTCTGATATAAAATGATTAAAACTAGCAACATTTAGTAAAATAATAACACTTGTGATTTAACTTAAATAAAAGATAATAATATGGGAAAACTATTTATTGACACAAAACATCTAATTAAAATTTGTGGCGCTTTTGTGCTTGTATTTTTAACCTTTTCAGCGGCTGTTACAGATACTATCCCGGACTTCAAAAAATACGAGGCGGGTACTGAACGAAAAAAAGAATTTTTCAATTATTTATTGCCATTGATTAATAATCATAATGCTTCGATCCTTAAAGCACGTAATAAAATCAGCGAATGGAGCCAGCATCCAAACAGTCTTGGATGGTTTGACCACTTTCAGCTAGAAAACTTTTTAGAAACCTATCAACTAGGCAACTTTAATATCAACAATGAGAATGACTGGGCAACATTGCTTCGACGTGTTGATGTCATACCTGCTTCACTTGCTCTTGCTCAGGCTGCCAATGAAAGCGGTTGGGGTACATCACGATTTGCTCGCGAAGGAAATAACTATTTTGGTCAATGGTGCTACAAAAAAGATTGCGGAATGGTGCCTAAGGGCCGTGGGACTGGAGATGTTCACGAGGTCGCAATTTTTAATTCACCCAGTGACTCTGTTGCAAGTTATCTTCGAAATCTCAATAGCCATAAAGCGTATAAAACTCTTCGTGAGATTAGAGTAATCATGAGGGAGGAAGAGCAACCAATTAGAGGTGCTGAACTTGTTAAAGGCCTCCGCAAATACTCTCAAAGAGGCCAAGATTATATAATAGAACTACGTTCAATTATTCGGCACAATAACTTACAAAAATATGACTATAACTACAATATAAGAGAGCATGATGAAATAACCGCAGTTAAAGACTAAGATTAATTTATTATCATCGGTTTTGAGCTGGTTTCAGCCTCTACTTGACCTAAAAAAAGCAAAGTCTTAGAAAAAAACATCCATGCTATAGGGCTTGCACTTTAAATAAGTGAATAATTTTGAAAATCCGAACTTGTCATTTTAGTTAAGTGTATTTGGTTGCCTTTCCTTTAGATAGCTCTATTGGGTATTTGCCCTCATTGTTTCAAGTATTTGTGTAGCCATTTTTGGGGCACTCCATAAATCAAGAGTGCAATCAAGGTGTTTCTTGTTACATATCAACATGTTAACAAGAAAAAATGAGATGGCCGATAAGCCGGGTTCTGTCGAGGACAATCATTCATCTAGGACAAACGTCACCGTTTGCCTCAAGCAACCTACCCAAGAACGGTACGGGCCGTACCTGTTTACCGAAGCAAACTGTTCTTCTATTTGGTCTTGCTCCAGGTGGGGTTTACCCTGCCACAACTGTTACCAGTCGCGCGGTGCGCTCTTACCGCACCCTTTCACCCTTACCGAACCATTCAAAAATGATCAGGCGGTATACTTTCTGTTGCACTAGCCGTAGGCTCACGCCTCCCAGTAGTTATCTGGCACCCTGCCCTTTGGAGCCCGGACTTTCCTCACTATGCATCTGCAAAGCGCGATTGTCTGGCCATCTCAAGCCAAGATCATACCTGACACCACTTAATTATGCTGGAGTTTTAATGCTTGTTCGTAAGCTTTATTTTTACTCACTGTGAGTAAAGAAGCCGTAATAGCAGCTGCACGCTTAACTGGAAGGTCATTTAATAATATAGCTAAAACACGGTCGACTTCTTCTTCAGTAGCATCCTTTTCTATACGGTTACCTTCAACCAACACGACACATTCACCACGCTGTTGATTACTATCACTCTCAACCCAGCTTTGTAATTCAACCAATGGCCTAGTGATTATTGTTTCATGTAGTTTAGTCATTTCTCTTGCTAAACAAGCCCGCCTCTCTCGACCAAAGACAATTCCCATATCACTTAGTGAGTTATTCAAGCGACGTGGACTTTCATAAAAAATCATCGTCCGGGTTTCATTTTTTAAATTTTCTAAGGCTTGTTTTCTCGCCGCTTGTTTGGATGGTAAGAAACCTTCGAATGAGAACCTATCTGAAGCTAAGCCTGAAGCCGATAACGCTGCCACTAGCGCACAACAGCCTGGTACCGGCACGACATTGATACCATGCTCACGGACTAGAGACACTAGCCTGTAACCCGGGTCGCTGATCAACGGTGTCCCGGCATCGCTAATGAGTGCAACTGACTCACCACGCTGAAGACGAGATAATAATAGCTCACTGCGTTGTTTCTCATTATGCTCATGTAGTGAGACCGTCGGCGTCATGATTGAATAGTGCTGTAACAAATGCCCACTATGCCGGGTATCCTCAGCAGCAATGACATCAACATCTTTTAGGACCTCAATAGCGCGTACTGACATATCAGCTAAATTACCAATTGGAGTTGCAACGACATAAAGACTCTCTGCTTCGACATCTGACATGAAAACCAACCTTTTATTAATCATTAAGTTCTGGTCGTAATATACCCGAAGAGGTAAGATGTTTCGCATACTTATTTATTAATAGATCTCAGATTATGTCTTCATGGCGTCATACATTACTACTAATTATGTTCTTAATTCCACTGAGTGCTTGCCAGTCGTTATCACCTGAAAAAACAGATGATAATAAAGCAGAATCGCAAGCACATTTGGCTGCTCAAGCTGGTGACTTTTCTAGTGCTGCACGACAATACGAAACGTTAGCTGCAACAAAACGCGGAACAAATCGTACTAAACTATACATTCAAGCTGCTTCAGCTTACTGGCAGTTAGGTCAAATAGAACAAGCCCAGGCTAACCTTGCAATGATTGACACAGCTCAAGTAACAGATTCTTTAGCGTTCTATAAAGCTATATTAGAGGCTAATATTTCATTGGCCCAGCAAAATTATGAAAGTGCCTTAACAATACTTAGGCCATACAAGACATTGGGTTTAACCACTCAAAAGCAAATAGCTCTTCTTAAAATCCGTGCCAAGGCTTATCAAGAAACCGGAAACTGGTTAGAAAAAGCCGTTAGTCATATCCGTTTAGAACCACTGCTCACTGACCTTGACCTCGAAAAAAACCAACGGCAGCTTTGGCAGGCATTGATGTCCTTAACACCTAAAACTTTAGAGCTATATAATCCAGGAGTACCGCCTGCTGATGACAGCGGTTGGTTTATGCTCGCCTATACTATTCAATCTTATTTGGATAAGCCCAAAACCCTCTATCTAGCCATTGAGGATTGGCAACGTAGTTATCCAGACCACCCAGCTCTACCATCGAAATATATCCCTTTAACCCCCACATACAAAGAGAATGATACTTATAATGATTTATTACCCACTTCGCCCCAAAGTATCGCCATATTACTTCCAGAGTCCGGCCCTTTTTCACAGGTTGCTGATGCAATAAAACAAGGTATTCTAGCCGCACATTTCACAGGAAACACCAATACCAAACTACACTTTATCGATACTCAAGCAGGAATATTCAACGATGAGAATGATGAGAATACGGTCATAGTTGCTTATAAAAAAGCGCTTAAACTTAATACAGATATAGTCATTGGACCAATTGATAAAACAGCAATAGAAATATTGGCAGAGTCTATCGACTTGCCTATACCAATTGTAGCCCTAAATCACTTGCCCAGCTCCCAGCAGGTTGATAATTTATACCAATTTGGTTTGGCTCCAGAAGATGATGCGATTTCTGCAGCAAAAAATGCAATGGCAAAAGGATACAAGCGTGCAGTTATCTTTTCACCCAATGCAGAGTGGGGTCAACGCGCTGCTGGTGCTTTTAAGAAACAGTGGCTCGAACAAGGCGGTGTGTTACTGAGCCAAGCAATTTATAATGAAGATGAACACGATTACTCCTCAGTCATCACTCCTGTTTTTGATTTATCATTAAGCGAGCAACGATATCAATCTTTAAAACGGACGCTAACCTCTGCTATAAAAATTGATTTTGAGCCGCGTCGTCGACAAGATATTGATTTTATTTTTCTAATCGCACGGCCACTTAAAGCGAGGCAGCTCGTACCACAATTTAAGTTTCACCGTTCTGGCCAATTGCCAGTTATTGCGACCTCTCATGCCTATTCTGGTATTAAAAACAAACAACAAGATGTCGATTTAAATGGCCTTTTTATCAATGATATTCCTTGGGCTTTTCCTAAAATAGCTGGTAATGACCTGGCTTATCTAGTTTTAAAAAAACAACAGCCACAAACCTTTCACCAGCTTAAACGCTTATATGCTTTAGGAGCAGATGCCTACCGCTTGACTGCTCAAATCAATCAGTTAAGACTTTCATCAAATAAAGACTTTCAAGGTGCTACAGGTCTTTTATCTGTTGATGATAGAGGCTATATTAATCGTCGATTAGAGTGGGCCACTTTCGTAAGAGGTAAAATTAAAGTTTTGGCTAATCCTTCAATAGCCGCACATTCATTCAACAACTAATAAACAACAGTAGCCAAACTGTTTTCAGAAAGCGATAATGGCTATTCATACTAATTTGGGAACACCCATGTCAATATCTAAGTTTGCACTCGTAACTTTAATTCCTTTTCTTTTATTACAGGGCTGTGCAACCGCGATTATCACTGGAGCGGCTACTGGCGTCACACTAGCACATGACCGGCGTACTACTGGCGCTGTGATAGATGATCAGGGCATCGAGTTTAAGGCTGCGCTAGCCATCTTCAATAACAAAGACATTTATGAGCAAAGCCATATTAATGTTACGAGCTACAACGGCATCATCCTAGTAACGGGTGAAACTTTAACTGAACAACTTAAACAACAGGTCTATGATATCGTTCGAGTGATTCCCAAAGCCCGTACTATTCATAATGAATTGATAATCGCAGCACCTAGCTCCTTGCCATCTCGTAGCAGTGATGCCTGGATCACGTCTAAAATTAAAGCAAAAATCACATCTGATCGACAGATAGATCCTTTTTACATTAAAGTTGTCACAGAACATGGAATCGTTTATCTAATGGGCATAGTTAATCAAACAGAGTCTGCTCGTGTCGTCAACATTACCTCCAATTCTGCTGGTGTTCAACGTGTAGTTAAAATATTTGAGTACTTAGATTAACCGCTCTTCAATAGCATCAAAATGGCTTTACCACTGCCAGTATAATGACAGCTATCAGAATAAAAACAGGTAACTCATTAAACCACCGATAATATACGTGTGAGCGTTGATTATTATTATTAGCAAAGTCTCTCAACATGCGCCCACACATACCATGATAAGCAAAAAGTAGTGCTACCAGTATCAATTTTGCATGTAACCAATGCATTTGTAAAAGAGCCTCAAGTGGATAAAAACTCATTAGCCAGACACCTAATATTAAAGTTAAGATCGCGCTCGGAGTCATTATTCCCCGATATAACTTTCGCTCCATCACTTTAAACCTTTCATTGCCCGGCTCATCGTCACACATCGCGTGGTACACAAATAAGCGTGGCAAATAAAACAAGGCTGCAAACCATGTCACTACAGTGATAATGTGAAATGCTTTCACCCACAACATCCCTTACTCCTTCATGTAAGCACTAATATTAAACTAACTTATCACAGCATTGACCATATTAGAAACCAAGACTCAGTACCGCGTTACTTTAATGCTTCAATCGCTTCAGAAAGGTGTTGTACAGCCAATATTTTAATACCTTTAATCGGTTTTCGTGGCGCATTGGCTGTCGGAACAATCGCATGTTTAAAGCCATGTTTTGCTGCGTCACTAATGCGTTCCTCACCTCCTTGTACCGGTCTAATTTCACCTGTTAAACCTACTTCTCCAAAAATGATTAGGTCACGAGCAATTGCTTTATTCTTTAAACTCGATAATACGGCTGATAAGACTGCTAAATCTGCCCCTGTCTCGCTAAGTTTCACACCACCAACAACGTTAATAAAAACATCTTGGTCACTGCACGTGATACCTCCATGTCGGTGAAGAATCGCTAGCAACATAGCAAGACGGTTTTGATCTAAACCTACAGATACTCTGCGAGGATTACCTATAGCACTATCATCTACTAGAGCTTGGACTTCAACCAACATCGGCCGACTACCTTCCCGGATTACTGTAACAACACTTCCTGCGAGAGTCTCGTCACCACGAGAAAGAAAGATAGCTGATGGGTTACTGACTTCTTTTAATCCTAGCTCCGTCATACCAAAAACACCCAGCTCATTAACCGCACCAAAGCGATTCTTTACTGCCCTTAAAATACGAAAACGCGTTGAAGAATCGCCTTCAAAATATAGTACTGTATCGACCATATGCTCTAAAACCCTCGGCCCGGCTATAGCACCCTGTTTAGTTACATGGCCTACTAAAATCATAGTTGTTCCACTTGATTTTGCAAAACGTACTAGTTGAGCTGCACTTTCACGTACTTGTGCTACCGTACCCGGTGCAGATTGTAGTAGTTCTGTGAAGACCGTCTGAATAGAGTCAATAACCATCACTTGAGGTCTTAATTTTTTAGCTGTTGCCACCATTTGTTCTGCATGTGTTTCGGCAAGTAAATCTAAGGGCACATTCTCTAACTGTAATCGTTCTGCACGTAGTCTAATTTGTTGCAACGATTCCTCACCACTCACATATAAAGGACTCACACCACTCGTTTTAGCCATCATAGCCATCGCTTGAAGGAGTAATGTGGATTTTCCTATTCCTGGATCACCTCCAATAAGCACAACCGAGCCAGTCACTAAACCACCGCCTAAGACACGGTCTAATTCTGGTAAACCTGTGGTCCAGCGGACGGCTTGCTCAGAAGTTACCTCAGCTAAACTCTGTACCTGTCCTTTTTGCTCTCCAGCATAACTTGCATGGCGACTGATAGTAGCTTCACTAATCGGTGATGTGGCAGCTTGAATTTCTTCCGCCAAGCTATTCCACGCACCACAATCACCACATCGACCAGCCCATTGTGGTGTTTGCCCTCCACACTCCTTACAACTATATATACGCTTTTCCTTAGCCATTATATTGCCTTACAACTCTATTATTAACTTGGCATAGTAACTCATAAGAAATGGTGTTTGCGCGTGTAGCTACACAGTCAATTTGCAATTCTTCTATCCCCCAGAGTATGACCTCATCACCTATTTTCACATTGTTAATTGAGGATAAATCAATACAAATCATATCCATTGATACTCGCCCTAAAACATCAACTAATTGATTGTGAACACTGACTTTACCTTTGTTGGATAGTTGGCGACTATAACCATCCCCATAGCCTATATTGACTGTGCCTACTTTCATTACTTTTAGAGCTTGCCATTCACCGCCATAGCCTACTTGTTCTCCTGCCTGCAGTTGCTCTATCGCAATGAGTTGTGCCGCTAACTTCATTACCGGTTTTAAACCTAAATCGTCTGCTGTCTTATGAGGAAATGGCGAAGAGCCATACAACATAACCCCTGGTCGAATCCATTGTTGATGACTATCTGGTAATGAAATAATTGCTGCTGAATTCGCCATGGCAGTGGTGACATTCTCAATTTTTTTAAATTCTAGTAACTTATCCATTTGTAACTCATTACGATAGTCATTTGGCTTATCAGCATTGGCAAAGTGAGTCATTACTCCTATCTCACCAT
>CAJWKF010000019.1 GCA_913042265.1 uncultured Gammaproteobacteria bacterium | reverse complement strand
ATCAATATGTCTTTGTATTTCAAAATTGCTGGTGAACGTCCGTTTGAATGGTTTAGATAACACCATTTAGCAAAAACTAGAAGCAACGATTATTAGTAATTTATCTAATGTCGTTGCTTTTTTGCAACAGATTCTTGAAAAAGGTCACATTTTTGAGACAAATCGTCTCAAAGTATAGACTGCGAAAACATTAAACGTATATAGTTAATGCAACACGATGTGTTAACTGCGACTGTTATGAAATTGATTAAAGAACATAGTAAACATCAATTGATTGACACATAAAAAGACTGTTTCAGCTTAAAAGCTAGAAATATAATTGAACTACAAAGAGGCAAATAAATGAAAAAATTTAATCGCTTAGCTTTGTCGACAGCATTGCTAACAGCAATGACGTCAACAAGTGTGATGGCAGGCCCATATGGGTATGACCTTCACAATGTATTAGCGCCCGTATCAGCATCTATGGCTGGAACAAGTATCGCTAAACCACTAGATAACGTATCAGCAATCTTCGGTAACCCAGCGGGTCTATCTGAGTTTCGTGGTACAGAATTTACTTTCGGTGCAACTTGGTATAAGCCAAACGTAGAACTAACAAGTTCAATTACGAATAGCTTCGGACTAGGTCAGAAGTTCAAAGAAGGTAACGGTAACGAAGGTTACTTGGTCCCTGAAATTGGTGTTACACAAGATCTTCGTGGTCTAGGTATCCCTGGTACATTAGGTGCAGGTGTTACTGCGACTAACGGTATCGGTGCTGAATTTCGTGAAAACCCAAATGCAATTGGTGCAAGTGCAGAGTTAATCGTAATTGGTGCTAACTTGGGTCTAAGTTGGGACTTGTCTGAGAATTTAACAATTGGTTCTGCAGCGACAGTAACTTACTCAATGTTAGATCTTGGTATTGCGTCAGTAGCAGCACAAACACATGATATCGCAGTTAAAGGTTCATTAGGTATGACCTATAAACTGCCACATCACACACAAGTAGGTATGTTTTATCATTCAGAATTGCGTCAAGATTTCGATGATATCATCCAAACATCACCAGGTGCAGGTCAAACCGCATTAGGAACACACAGTGATGGTAGTTTCCAGAGCCTTAATATCGAGCAACCTCGTACATTAGGTGTTGGTATCAGTAATGAAATGATGATGGATGGTCACTTGTTACTAGCTGCAGACATTATGTACAAAAACTGGGGCAATGCTAACTTCTGGAAAGATGTATATAAAGATCAATGGATCTTCTCTATGGGTGCTCAGTTAACTGATGGACCTTGGGAATGGCGTGCAGGTTATGGTTATGCTGATGACCCAACACGTGATAGAACTGATGGTCTAAGCCAATTAGCTAACGTTTGTTCTGGTCTTCCAGATCGATGTGTTGCAATCCCTTCTGGTAACAGTGCTGCTGGTATAGCGGTAACTGAGTACCTAATGGCTGCACAAGCAGAAGTTATCTACCGTCACCGCTTTACAGCTGGTTTCGGTTACAAAGGCTTCTTAGCACCATTCTTAGATTTAGATACGCATGTTGCTCGTCAATTCTCTGAAGATAGAGATTACGGTAACGCTGATTCTTCGTTCCCTAATCACACAAACGCTAAAGTTGATTCATGGCATGCTGGTTTCGCACTAACATGGCACTTTGAATAAGCATAAGCTTATTTAATAGCACACTACGATAGTCGTTCTATATTGTAGTAAGCTACTAAAGATTAGAAGCCAGGACTTTATGTCCTGGCTTTTTTTTACCTAAAGAAATAGCACCATCAAAGCACAGACACGCGAATCTAATATTTTACTAAGAAGAAAATGAGTGACAATTGGCAAAGATAAGCAAACAGGTTATAGTCACGACTTTTTACACAATAGCTGAAGAAAATAATGACTGACTTGGTGTTCCATAAATCTGAAATGTATATAAAAGAAGATCTAGAGTATTATTTTTCTGGTGAAAGAGACATGCACAGCCAAGTTAAACCCGGTGAGAATATCTTCAGTCTCACACCTGACTCGAAACAACTAAATATTGATTTCGAAAATAAAGAGATCGGCAACCTTTTTTTTCCTTTTACGCCAGGTTCTGTTGATAGGATCTATATTGGCATCAGCTTTCCACTTTTTGCTAATAATTGGGGTGCTGCTTTTCTTAGACACCTTATGACGCTTGTTAAACCTGAAGGATATGTTGTCTTACCTGTTTACCCTGAGATGCAGGCTTCAGAAAAAAACTACTGGGCAAGAAGTATTCTAGAAGATATCTTCATAAGCCGAAGTCGCTGGAAAGGCATGAGTAATATATGGGCTGAAAATGATGGCGTAATGTCCATGAGAATAGGCCGAAAACAACCACCTGAAATAAACAGCACAGCCAATTACTTACTCAGACAAGGCGGACAAGCCGTAACACGACAGGTACTTGTCCATAATAACGATAACGCTTCAGTGAAAGAGCATTTTTTGAACTTACACTCCTCGCACTGGGCTAATGTCATTAATAGCGCGATCGTTGAAAAAATTATTCAAGATCAATTTGGCAGAAAAAAAGGGGTCATATTAGCAACTCTAGGAGACGATGATAACAATTCCTTATTAGCAATTGAATTATTACTGAGTCCATACATAAATATTGAAAGTGCCCTTGCTGAAACTTCAAGTAAAACATGTGCCCTTCTACAACCAGATGAAGTTAAAGCATTTAACAGCCACCTAATAAAAAACAAACTAATAACAAATTCAAACCAAAATGATTTAATAGCTTCAGGGCCTCAACCACAAGTTATTACGTTAATAAATAGCGCTGATGAGGTCACGATTGAAGCCACATGGGATTTAATAGCACCAGGCGGGTTATTGATAGTTCACCAGGATGAGCACATCCCCACAAAAAAACTCAGCACAGAGCAAATAGAATCAAAGCTAAACTCCTTAAGCACGGTAAGATATTACTCATCAATTGCAGCTTCTGAACACAAATCGGGCAACGAGATTAGTCATTACTCAACAATCATCGAACAAGAACTGAAAGATGAGAGAGACAATAAAGAGGGAGTGTTCTGGGTTATTGAAAAATAGCCAAGTTGCAAAGTTATACCACCATGAAGCCTGCACTCAAAGCGCAACACCGTACTTGCAGCGAGAATCTGTAATAGTCAGCGACTATAGATTGCTAGGCTAGGATAGGCTATGAATGGTCATAGTTTAGCTCACTTTCAACCCTGATAATTATTAAGCATTACAACATAGATTGTAAATCATATTTGATATCAGGGTGATAGTTGTTAATAATACTCGGTTAGTAGTCGAATTAATTACACGTTTGAGTCCAAATATACTTGCTCAAAAAATTTTATGGATAAAACGAAGGATATGATGAACCATATACTTGTAAATAATGTCATATTTAATGCGTGAACCTAATCTCAATATGAGTATAGAGATATATACGTACTCACAAACTGATGTCAATAAAGTAAAATATCAGTTGGCTCATTAATCTATAGAAACACATACAGGTGGACAGTGAAAAAGTTATCTGAAAACACAACTGATTTACTTCAAGAAATCAAAACTGAAGCAGCGGAGTTACCACACAACAAACGTCGTGACTTTATGCTAAACGGATTAAAACTAACTGCAGGCACCGCACTGGCAACAGCTGTTGGGAAAGTGGTTGCTGGTCAAGAAAACCTACCGCCAAACGTTCCTTCATGGCAAAGGTCGTTAGGACGAGGCGTGGTTTCTGTTCCTTATGGTCAGCCATCAAAACACGAAGCGAACCTGATTAGGCGAACTGTTGAATGGTTAACCGCCGATAAAATTGCTTCTATTAGTATGTCTCCACTACACAAGATGAAAGGTATCATAACCCCTAGTGGGCTTCATTTTGAGCGTTATCATGGTGGAGTTCCTGATATTGACCCTGATGACCACCGTCTCATGATTAACGGTATGGTAGAACGCCCACTGCTGTTGACAATGGACGAGCTAATGAGCTTCCCTTCAGAATCTCATATACATTTTCTAGAATGCCCAGCCAACGGAGGAATGGAATGGCGCGGTGCTCAAATGGAGGCTCTACAGTTTACTCACGGCATGTTAAGCGGTTCTGAATGGACGGGCATTAAGCTTTCTACCATCTTACAAGAAGCAGGCATTAAACCTGGCGCCAAATGGGTTCTAGCAGAAGGTGCTGATGCAGCCGGTATGACTCGCAGTATTCCACTAGAAAAGGCACTCGATGATACTCTCGTCGTTTTTGCTCAAAATGGTGAGATGTTAAGGCCAGAGCAAGGTTACCCTGTACGTTTATTCACACCTGGTTGGGAAGGTAACACCAGTGTTAAATGGTTACGCCGGCTAGAAGTCGGAGATATGCCTTGGGAACATCGCGAAGAAACATCCAAATACACTGATTTACTTGCTGACGGCAGAGCACGAAAACATAGCTTTGTCCAAGAAGTTAACTCAGTTATCACTTCTCCTTGTCCTGAAAACCCTATTAAACGCAAAGGGCTTCTTCAGCTTGAAGGTCTAGCTTGGTCAGGGCACGGAAAAGTCAAACGAGTTGATGTTTCCCTAGATGGTGGAGTGAACTGGCAGACAGCTAAGCTGAAGGGCCTAGTTCTTTCCAAGTCCCTGACGCGCTTTGCAATGGAGATTAACTGGCAAGGTGAACCTTTACTGTTGCAGAGCCGTGCGGTCGATGAAACAGGTTATGTTCAGCCAACACTCTCTCAATTGCGTGAAGTTAGAGGTACAAACTCTATCTACCACAAAAACTCTATTCACACATGGCAAGTGCTGACAGGCGGGGCGGTTAACAATGTACAACTTGGCTAAAAATTATTTTAAAATACTCGTCTTAATGTCAGCTGCTCAAGGGCTGCTTATTTCTGCAGCTTATGCTGAAACAGAAGGTCACTACGGGCTTGGCAGGATTGCTACTCAAGAAGAAATAGCTGGGTGGGATATTGATGTACGCCCCGACGGCCTTGGCTTACCGGCTGGGAGCGGCTCTGTTGCTGATGGTGAAGGGCTTTATGAAGGAAAATGTGCTTCATGCCACGGTTCTTTTGGTGAAGGTGAAGGCCGTTGGCCAATTCTGGCAGGAGGGTTTGGCACTCTAAGCGAAGGGCGTCCAGAAAAAACTGTAGGTAGCTACTGGCCCTATGCCAGCACGTTATATGACTACATTAACCGAGCAATGCCATTTACAGCTCCTCAATCTCTAACACCTAATGAAACCTACGCTATAACTGCTTATGTTTTGTATTTAAATGAAATCGTTGATGAGGACTTTGTTCTATCAAAAGGGAACTTCTCTACCGTTGTCATGCCTAATGCAGAGGGCTTTTTTGAAGATGATCGACCCGATGTTAGAAACCCTACTTGTATGAAGAATTGTAAAGATCCTAGTTCAATTAAAGTTACATCAACTATTGCAGGTGTAACCCCAACAGAACATATGGAAGAAAACGCTCCTATAGAATGAACCAAAGAGGATATAATCGATAATGAAAAAGTTAACACAACTTATTACAGCGATACTCTTGCTTCCATTGTTGCTGTCCACTGCTCATGCTGACAGTGTTTCAGAGGGTAAAGAGATATCCTTCGATAGAAAGAAAGGAAATTGTTTAGCGTGTCATGTAATGGACGATGGTGAATTAGCTGGTTTAATCGGCCCTCCTCTAATAATGATGAAGGTTAGGTTCCCAGAAAGAGCTGTACTAAGAGCTCAAATCTGGGATGCAACTGTTAGAAACCCGGCAACATCAATGCCTCCGTATGGCAAACATAGGATGCTAACCGAAGAAGAAATCGATAAGGTTGTCGATTACCTATATACACTGTAGCACTCAACACATTTAAAGTTAAACTGGAGAGAAAAATGCGTGAAAACCGAAGATTATTACTCAAAGGCCTACTAGGCATAACAACTATGGCTACTGCCATGACAGCAATGCCAAGATTAGCAATGGCAAAATGGTCTAAAGCCTTCGACAGTTCTTCCGTAGATGATGCCCTAGATGACCTCTATGGCACTACGGAATTAACTACTGATGACACAATCACTTTAAAAATACCTGAAATTGCTGAAAATGGTGCTGTTGTTCCTGTTACCGTTAAAACAAAGATGGATAATGTCAGTAAAATCAGTATCTTCGCTGAAAAAAACCCACAACCCCTAGCTGCTTCATTTACCTTGCCTGAAGGTACGGCACCAAATGTTTCTGTTCGGATACGGCTTGGTGAATCACAAATTGTGAGAGCTGTGGTAGAAGCAGATGGCAAGTTATACACAACTGAACAAGAAGTTAAAGTTACTATCGGCGGCTGTGGCGGTTAACCCATAAAGATATCGAGGATAAAAAAATGAAAATCAAAGCAAAAATCAGAAGAAATATGGCCGTTGTTAAGGCGCTTGCAAAACACCCAATGGAAACTGGCTTACGAAAAGATAAGAAGACAGATAAACTTATTCCAGCCAAGTTTATCAAAGAGCTGGTTTGCAAACATGGTGACAAAGTTGTGTATCACGCCGACTTTGGCCGCTCTGTTTCAAAGAACCCATATGTTGCATTTTCTTTCGCGGGTGCTAAGAAAGGTGACAGTATTGCTATGACATGGACTGATAGCGATGAAGAAACATTAACTGTCGAAGCAGTCATTAAATAAAAATACGGTCAAGGGTCATTACCATGAAAGGTTTAACTTGTTTGTCTGCTATGTTAGTTGGTTCATTGCTTATCAGTGCGCCAGCCATTGCAGATCCACAATCAGATAGTGATGATGTTCGAGCTTTTTTTCAAAAGCGCTTCTCAAACATCACCCTTGAAGATTATGCTGATGGCGCATATGCTCTCAACGAAAATGCACGCATGCAGTGGGAAGAGATAGAAGAGTTCCCGCCATATGAAGACGCCGTTGATGAAGGTATGGTTTTATTTGAAACACCATTCGCTAACGGAAAAAGCTATGCGAGCTGCTTTCCAAATGGTGGCATCGGCATTAAGCAGGATTACCCAAAATATGATATCGAAACCCAACAAGTTATTACGGTTGAGTTCGCAATCAACCAGTGTCGGACAAGCAATGGTGAAACTGCCTTACCCTATGGTCAAGGAGAGCTCGCATATGTCTCGGCTTACATGGCATCGACCTCAAGAGAAAACCTTATCAACGTCGTTATACCTGATGACGATGGAGCATTAGCTGCATACGAAGCTGGTAAAAAAATGTTTTACGAGCGTAAGGGCCAACTAAATTTGGCTTGTGCTACCTGTCATATAAGCATCGCCGGTGGCCAACTGCGCGCAGAAATCACTAGCCCAGCTCTGGGTCATACAACACACTTCCCCGCATTTCGTTTTGGTTGGGATGATATAGGTACGCTACAAAAACGATATGCAGGATGTAATAAACAAGTTCGTGCCAAACCATTTGCATTACAAAGTGAAGAGTATCGTAATTTAGAATATTTCCACACTTTCATGGCTAACGGCCTGCCCCTTAACGGTCCGGGCTCAAGGAAATAAACTTATGACAAGAAACAAACTACAACTTTTACTGTTGTTGGTAGCATCATTGGCCATGCTAACAGCTTGTATAGATTCAAGCTTAGCAAACGAATCAACAACATCTAAAGAGAATGAACAAGCGCTCGACATCGACACCCTAATAGAGCAAGCGGAACAAGCTCTCGCTGAAGCTGGTAGACTAGGATTTGAATGGAGTGTCACAAGCCCCTTATTAGAAGTGGCTCACGCTACATACAAAGCCGGTAATCATGAGCAAGCGACAGCCTTATTTAACGAGGTGAGGCTACAGTCTCTACTTGCTATAGAACAAGCGCGGTATGCCGACGAGAATTGGCAAATGCTTGTCCCTGTTATTGATTAATTTATTTACAAGTAAGCAAAGGAAATAACATGAATAAAACCACACAAATACTAGGTGGTCTTTTTGCATCACTTTTCATCGCTGGTTCAGCCTCAGCACTTGATGTACAAATCACACCAACTCTTCCATCAGTGGAAGTGAATAATCATGGTGAGATGGTCACAATCATGAGAAACCAAGATACTAAAAATACAATCATTGCAGATTATGCGAAGACTTCAAGAAAATGTCCTCCATTTTGTATCCGCCCAATCGTTATCGCTGAAGGTGTTGAGACATTAGGCGAGTTAGAAATTATTCACTACGTGAAAATGCACAGTGATGGCGATGATTCAATCTTGATTGTTGACTCGCGTACTCCGGACTGGGTTGCTAAAGGTACTATTCCTGGTTCAGTCAACATTCCTTGGACTCACTTAGATACTGCTAAAGGTGCTAGCCCATTCGATATTGCAGAAATCATGCAAGAAAAATTTAATGTCGAAGAACAAGAAGGTCTTTGGAACTACACAAATGCTAAAACATTAGTTCTATTCTGTAATGGTATGTGGTGTGGTCAATCACCTAGAAACATTTTAACTTTGTTAAAATTTGGTTACCCAGCAGAAAAAATCAAATGGTACCGTGGCGGCATGCAAAACTGGCAAGCTCTCGGTTTATCAACGGTTAAGCCTAAGTAAGTTAATTAGTTTCACTTAGAGCCCTACCCGGCAGCCCAGAACTGAGTTTCTACACTCTACTTCTGGGCTGCTTTTTATTATCTAATCGAAAATAATGGTTAACTATGAATCGTCGTGAATTTACTCAATTACTTGCTATAGCAAGTGCAGCTAACTTATTGCCAAGAACTGCATTTTCTAATCATTCAGAATCTACTCCTGAAGGCATGTACAACGTGCCCAAGTTTGGTAATGCAAGATTGCTTCACATCACAGACAGTCATGCCCAACTACTACCCGTCTACTTCAGAGAGCCAAGCATCAATATTGGCATTCATCGCGAAGATGGTAAGCCACCTCATATCGTTGGCAAACCGTTTTTAGATTATTTCAATATGACTGCTGGAACAGCACAGGCTCATGCATTTACATCTTTAGACTTCGTCAGTTGTGCCAAGAAGTATGGCAAAGTCGGCGGTTATGCTTACTTAAGTACACTAGTAAAACAATTGCGCCAAAATTACGGTCCTGATGACCACTCATTATTACTCGATGGCGGCGATACTTGGCAAGGCTCAGCTACCGCCTATTGGACGCGGGGCAAAGATATGGTTGAAGCTTCCAACATATTAGGTGTTGACGTAATGACCGGCCACTGGGAGTTTACATACCAAGACACTGAAGTACTCGAAAATATTGAAGCTTTTAATGGTGAGTTTATCGCACAGAATGTCAAGGTCAATGAAGACGCCTTATTCGAAGGTTCTCCCGCCTACGATGAAGATACCGGTCATGCCTTCAAGCCTTACATAATTAAAGCAATGGGGGAGCATCGCGTAGCGATTATTGGCCAAGCCTTCCCATACACTCCTATTGCCAATCCAAAACGATTCATTCCTGATTGGACCTTTGGGATTCAATCCGGAGAATTGCAACAACTTATTGATGAGGTCAAGGAAACTGAGCAGCCAGACGCCATCATTTTGTTGTCACACAACGGTATGGATGTTGACCTAAAATTAGCAGCAACCGTCTCAGGCCTAGACGTTATATTAGGCGGGCATACCCATGATGGTGTTCCTAAGCCAGTACACGTCAAGAATGCAACGGGTAAAACATTAGTTACAAACGCGGGATCCAATGGAAAGTATATTGGTGTCCTTGATTTAGAGCTTGGTAAAGGTCAAGTTAAAGATTTTCACTATACTCTACTCCCAGTATTTTCAAACTACATTGAAGCAGATCCTGAAATGGAAACTTTCATCAACGATGTTCGTGCGCCTTATGCAAGTCAGCTTGCTGAACCGCTAGCAGTCTCTGATAACTTACTGTACCGTCGGGGTAATTTCAATGGTACCTTTGATCAGGTTATCTGTGATGCACTCCGTGAAGTAAGCGGGGCGGACATCTCACTTTCTCCAGGTTTTCGCTGGGGAACAACTGTCATGCCAGGCCAAAACATCACTATGGAACATGTGATGGATCAAACCTGCATAACCTATCCAGAGACATACAATCGCGATATGACTGGCGAACAAATAAAAGCTATTTTAGAAGACGTCTGTGACAATATCTTTAATTTAGATCCTTTCTACCGCCAAGGTGGGGATATGGTTCGCTTGGGCGGTATGGACTACGTCTGTGACCCATTGGGAGCATTCGGCCAACGAATTTCTAATATGACATTAGATAATGGCAAAGCTATAGAGGCAAAGAAGACCTATAAAGTTGCTGGCTGGGCTACCGTAAATTCTCAAGCTGATGGGCCCCTCATTTGGGATGTTGTGGCCGACTACTTAAGGGATAAGAAACAATTCTCCATCAGTAAAATGAATACGCCGAAACTGCTCAACATGGAAGGCAATAAAGGTATTGTCAGTTGATGTTAAGAGAAAGCCAATGCTCTATACTATAGTATGCTTCTTTTGTGAGCTGCTCCATATAAAGCATTCCTTTACTGTTAGATTGCCTTTGCTATAGCAAATAATCCTTGAGGTACAGATGACACCAAAACTCTCTTTATCTCACTTTCTCAAACTTTTTTTAATACTTCTTTTTTTTATTGATACCGCTCATGCCGATTATATGGAAGTCACTTTGCTCGGAACGGGAACGCCTAAACCAAGCATTGATCGCTTCGGCCCTTCAACGCTAATAGAAGCAAATGGTCGTTACTTTATATTTGATAGTGGGAGAGGCCTTAGCATTCGCTTACAGCAAGCCGGTGTAGCATTATCAAAGGTTGAAAATATATTTTTAACCCATTTGCACTCCGATCACATATCTGGGTTAAGTGATCTTTGGCTAACAAGCTGGATCTGGCAAAGACAGCACCCATTACGATTAACAGGCCCTGTCGGTACATTAGCATTGTCACAACACCTAGAACTTGCTCATCAAGCTGATCTTTTATACCGGACGAAAAATACAAATTTGAACTCAGACTTTTTTCCGATCCTTGCAAAAGAGATTGTTTCTGAGGGCATTATTTATCAACATGACGGCATTAAAATAACAGCATTTTTGGTCAACCATTACCCCGTGGAACCGGCTTACGGTTATCGCATTGATAGCGGTGAACAATCCATCGTCATTTCTGGTGATACTACTTTTTCAAAAAACCTAATCAAATATGCCAAAGGTGCTGACCTTTTGATCCATGAAGTTGCGGCTGCCAACAGTGAACTACTTGCAGGCAACTCACGCTTACAAAAAGTTATCTCTTACCACACTACACCTGAGCAGGCAGCGCAGATCTTTAGCGCTACAGAGCCCAAAGCGGCAGTTTTTAACCATGTCTTACTGTTTGGTATAAATGAGCGGGCTGTATTAGATGCAACACGAGAAAGCTTTAATGGCGACGTACGTATGGGATATGATTTAATGAAAATAGGCGTGGGTGATGAACTAATTTTCTATTGAGTCAAAACTTAACTTTTAGTGATTTAAAAAAAGCACCGTTCCATCAAAAACTTATTGAGCTTAAATTAATCTTAATAGGTATAAGAATCTCGATGGTTATAAGATAGCAGAATAGACTTCCTCAGATCTTAAGGCCCACCAATTAATGGTCCCTTAAAAATTGATGAAATATACATGTAGATGCCTATTTACAGTAATTTCATGGCCCAAAGACAAGAGACATCTTGAGCATTAAACCTAGTATTAATACTAGGCTCTATTTAAATATCATTGATGTATCATCCGTGTAGGTATCTATTAATATAGGTATGTAAGACTATGATGCCTGTTTGAAGGCGTATCATTCGTAGGCTCGGAACAAACTGTTTGAATCAAATGTCACAATATGTGCAGAGCTAGCTTTGTATTTATTACGACCTCTACCAAATAGTATAACCACGGTTCCCCCTACTTAGATGCGAATCGTAAATTTAGGAGATGATATGAATATCAAGA
This sequence comes from uncultured Gammaproteobacteria bacterium, assembly GCA_913042265.1. Lineage (GTDB taxonomy): Bacteria > Pseudomonadota > Gammaproteobacteria > Nitrosococcales > Methylophagaceae. The sequence goes on along the minus strand of CAJWKF010000019.1, from coordinate 6,078 downwards.
AATTTATCAGCAAACCGCTAGCAGTTTTAGCGCCATTTGTGGCGGCCTCTGTGCTGGCTACAAACCCTGTTATGGCTGACGAAACATGTATGTCACCGTACATGGTTAAAATCGTCGGTCAAGAAGATTTTGTCTACGTTTGGACTCTAGGTGTTGAAGGCCTTGGTGACGGACAAGATAAAATGGTAACAGTCGATGTAAACCCAAAATCTGAACACTACGGTAAAGTCATCAACTCAGAATCAGTTGGCGGACGTAACGAAGCTCATCACTCTGGTTTCACTGATGATCGTAAATTCTTGTGGGCCGGTGGTCTAGATTCAAACAAGATCTTTATTTTTGACGTTCACACAGATCCTGCTGCACCAAAACTAGTCAAAACTATTGACGATTTTGTTAGCAAAACAGGTGGTGTTGTTGGTCCTCACACAACTTACGCTCTTCCAGGTCGTATGATTGTTACTGGTCTTTCTAACAACCAAGATCACGGTGGTCGTACTGCATTGGTTGAGTACACTAACGGCGGTGAGTACATTGATACTTACTGGATGCCTACAGATGATAACCTTCAAGGTGCTCATAAAGGCGGTCAATTCGCTGATGGTTACGGTTATGACATCCGTGCATTACCTGCTAAAAACGTAATGTTGACATCTTCATTCACTGGCTGGTCTAACTACATGATGGACTTCGGTGCAATGCTTGGTGATGCAGAAGCGATGAAACGTTTCGGTAACACAATGGTTATTTGGGATCTTCACACTCGTAAGCCTAAACAAGTTTTAGACGTACCAGGTGCACCTCTTGAAATTCGTTGTGCATGGAAACCAGAGAACAACTACTGTTTCACAACAACAGCGCTTACATCACAACTCGTACTTTTGAACGAAGAAAATGATGTCTGGAAAGCGACTAACGTTGCTGATGTAGGTAACCCTGCAGATATCCCATTACCAGTTGATATCTCTATCAACAGTTCTGATACTATGCTTTGGGTTAACACCTTCCTAGATGGTAAAACACGTGGATTTGATATCACTGATCCTCATAACCCTAAACAGGTTTATGAAAAACAGATCGGTAATCAAGTAAACATGGTTTCTTCTAGCTGGGATGGTAAACGTTTGTACTACACCACTTCTTTACTAGGTAACTGGGATAAGAAAGCTGGTGACAACGATCAGTTCATCAAACTATACCATTGGGATGGTACAGAAATGACAGAACAGTTCGCTATTGACTTCCAAGCTGAGAAGCTAGGACGTGCTCATCAAATGCGTTTTGGTGCTTACTCTCTATATGGCAAACAAGCTAAAGTAGAACAAGCAAAAAGCAATATCGTAGCAATGAGTAAATAGTAGTCGTTCGAAAGCAAGAAAGAGAAAATGAGATATTTGAGTTTAAAAATAAGTTTACTATTGTCCCTTTGTTTTTATAGTAGCTATGGCTTGTCAGAGGATAACGCCATACGAGAGCAAGTAAAGGCTCGTGATTTTTATAACTCAGATCACTTCATGATAAAGGCACCAGAAGCAGAAGGTTCGCCTTCTGCTTCTGGCAATGCCCAAAATATAGATGGCATTCGCATAGGTGCTGGTGATGATAAAACCGGGTACGAAACAACTGGGTACAAAACCAACTCCGTCGCTATTTCTGCTCGCCATGGGAAAAAAGCTGATTTAATTCGTGTTCTTAACGAGCCACCTTTAGGTCTGCCCAAAATTCCTATACCAGTCGACAACCCAATGACTGTAGAAAAAATTGACCTGGGTAAAAAATTATTCTTTGACCGACGTTTATCTCTTAATGACACCTTCTCGTGTGCAATGTGCCACATACCAGAGCAAGGCTTTTCAAGTCATGAACTAGAGAAGGCTGTTGGCTTTGAAGGTCGCTCAAACCGACGTAATGCTCCAACCATATACAACACAGCATATTTGGAGCGCCTGTTCCATGATGCACGTGAAACCACACTTGAAAATCAGATCTGGGGGCCGTTGTTATCACGTAATGAAATGGCCATGACATCTATGGGCCAAGTGATCCAAAAAGTAAAAGACATGTCAGATTATGACGGTATGTTTGAAGAAGCTTTTGATGGTAAGTCTGTCGATATTGTTAATTTAGGTAAGGCTCTTGCAAGCTACCAGCGCATACTTGTCTCTGGCAACTCACCTTTTGATAAATGGTATTACGGTAAAGAAACTAACGCCATTTCAGAGCAAGCTATTCGCGGCTTTGACCTCTTTAAAGGAAAGGGCCAGTGCATCGCCTGTCATAGTGTCGGTCAAAAAACAGCACTTTTCACCGATATGAAAGTACATAACACTGGCTTAGGTTTCAAACGCACGATGGGTAAAGAGCCAGAGAAAGAGCGTATGCTCATTGCTCCTGGCACTTATGCATATGTCATGAAATCTAAAAAAGCCATCGTTGGGCACGCACCAATGCCAGATGTAGGTGTCTATGAGGTAACTCAAGATCCTGATGACCGATGGAAGTACCGTACGCCATCTCTGCGTAATGTCGCATTAACAGCACCTTATATGCATGACGGGTCTATGCTTAGCTTGGCTGAAGTAATTGATTTGTATAATCAAGGCGGTGTACTTAAGAACGAAAGTGGCTATCCAAATGTCACACAATCACCTCTGATAACTCCTCTAGGGTTAACAGAAAACGAAAGCGAGGACTTAATTGCTTTTCTAAAAACATTGAATGGTGACAATATTTCAGAAGTCATTTCTGATGCTTTCTCAACACCTGTTGGTGATACGACCAGCATAAACTGATTTTTATCTCAAGATATTCAAGGATTTTTTAATGCGTGCAGTAGTTGCTATATGGTTTGCTTTATTTGTAACAGTCAGTTTTGCAAATGACGAATTAATGACGCCCATGGCAGGCGTTAGAACTGCGCCTCCAATTGAACTACCGGATAGTAATGGCCAGCCCTTTAGCATGAAAGAATATGAAGGTAAATATATACTTGTGAACTTCTGGGCCCATTGGTGCGGACCTTGTGTTAAGGAGTTTCCTGCAATGCAAAAGCTTTACGATGCATTAAAGAATGATCGCTTTGAGATTATTGCTATCCATGCTGGCCCACCGCAGGGCCGCGTTAGACCCTTCCTAAAAAAGCACAATATCACCTTCAAAACCGTTCTTGATGCCAATATGTCAGCTCACGGCTGGGATGTTCCTGTTCTCCCTGTTAGCTACCTAATAAACCCCGAAGGAAAGCTTATCTATCAGGCACAGGGCCCAAGAGAATGGGAAATTGAGGATATGCAAGCATTGATGACTCAAAAATAGACACCGGCCTAGACAACCTTGTCAGCACTTTAGTAAAAGCTTAAACCTAACTCCCAGAAGATCTCAGCTAAGCGACGACGACACTAGTGAGGGATATAAATTATGACCGAACAACATTATGAAATCGTTATAGTGGGTGGTGGTGCTGCGGGTATCGCCTCTGCAGCAAGGCTCACGAAAGAACTGCCTGCTGGCAGTATAGCCATTGTCGAACCATCAGCCGATCACTACAACCAGTCCTTATGGACGCTCGTGGGTGCAGGGGTTTTCCCAAAAGAAGCCTCACAGAAAGACACTGCAATGCTTATACCTAATGGTTGTGACTGGATTAGAGACTCTGCAACAAGCTTTGACCCAGAAAAAAGCAAATTATCGACAAAAAAAAGCGGTAACTTTAGTTACGAATATTTAATTATTACTATTGGCTTACAAACAAACTGGGCAGATATTAAAGGCCTCTCGCGTAGCTTAGGTAAAAAAGGTGTCTGCAGTAACTATGGCTTCAACTCACTTGAGTCAACCTGGGAAAACATTCGTAACTTGAGTAAGGGCACGGCTTTATTCACTCAGCCAGCCAGCCCTATAAAGGGAGATAGCGCCCCCCAAGAAATTATGTACCTCGCCGAAGACTACTTCAGACGATCCGGTCAAACTAAACAAATTGATGTGAAATTCTCCTCAGGAATGCCTGATATCTTTCCGGTAAAAAAGTACGCAAAAAAGCTCGATATTATCTGTGACAACCGCGGAATTGAAAAAACTTTTCATCGCGACTTAGTCGAGGTTGATGCTGATAATAAGGTCGCAATTTTTAAAGACACTGATTCAAATGAGCTCACCTCCATCAAATATGATTTACTTCATGTGACCCCCAAGATGGCTACTCCTGACGTCATCAAGAAAAGCCTCCTCTCTAAAGAAGGCGGCTGGGTTGATGTTGATGACAACACGATGCAGCACAATCAATACGATAATGTCTTTTCTTGTGGCGACTGCAGTAGCTTACCAACATCAAAAACAACAGCAGCAATTCGCGCACAAGTTCCAATAATGGTCAGAAACATCCTCTCTGCAAGAAATGGCCTGCCTATAGTTGATTATTACAATGGATACACCTCTTGCTCAATAGTGACAGGCTATGGACGATCTATTTTGGCCGAGTTCGATTACGACCTTAACCCAAGGGAAACGCTTCCCGTTGACCAAAGTATTGAACGAATGAGCACGTATATTCTTGAAAAAAACATCATGCCAAAGCTCTACTGGCATGGCTTACTAAAAGGACGTTTTTGATTCCAAGCCCACTTTAAAAATGAATGTAACTTCCCCTTTTTGACCAATAAGGCTTCAAACTAAAGCCTTAAACAGTTATCATTCTCTCTCTTAATCATAGATTTAGGACACATCATGACATCTCGCATCTCTACTGTTGCGCGTAATACCAATGAAACCCAAATTGAGGTGACAATTAACCTTGATGGGCAAGGCCAGTTTAGTGCAGAAACTGGAGTCCCCTTTCTGGATCACATGGTTGAGCAAATCGCTCGGCATGGTTTGTTTGATTTAACTATCAAAGCCAAGGGAGACTTGCACATTGATGCCCACCACACTGTCGAAGATATAGGCATTACAATTGGTCAAGCCTTTAAACAGGCTCTAGGCAGTAAAAAAGGTGTCGTACGCTATGGTCATGCCTATATACCTCTCGATGAAGCTCTCACTCGTGTTGTCTTAGACTTATCCGGCCGCCCCGGCTTTGAATACGATGTTACCTTTAATCGAGACAAAATTGGTGAGTTTGATGTCGATTTGTTTTATGAGTTTTTTCAAGGGCTGGTAAATCATGCCGGTATTTCATTGCACATCGACAACCTTAAGGGCCGTAATGCTCACCATATCGCCGAAACGATGTTTAAAGGCTTTGGGCGTGCATTAAGAATGGCTGTTACTCTCGATCAGCGGGCTCTTGAACAGTTACCGTCAACTAAAGGTAGTCTTTAAAAAACCCTACAAAGTTGCGTCTTAGTACGTAATATTAATCTTTAAATTTTATAAACAGGTCCGTTATGCGCCACGTTGCAGTTATTGACTATGGCATGGGTAATTTACGCTCTGTCTCTAAAGCACTAGAAGCCATAGCTGGAGGGATTACTGTTAAGGTAACAGCAGATCCTAAGCTTATTCAAAGCGCTAGCCACATAGTGCTGCCCGGTGTTGGGGCAATTCGTGATTGTGTTAATGAACTAGCTCGCCTTGACCTTGATATGGTTATTCAAGAAGCTGCTGAAACCAAGCCCCTACTTGGAATTTGTCTTGGCATGCAAGCACTACTTAGTCACAGTGAAGAAAATAACGGCACAAACGCTTTAAATATAATTCCCGGCCGGGTGCGCCAATTCGATACAACCTTGCCCCGCACAAAAAAGGATTTTAAGGTACCTCACATGGGCTGGAATAATGTACATCAACTCTTTTCTCACCCCCTCTGGAAAGATATAGAACAAAACAGTCGCTTTTACTTCGTGCATAGTTATTTTGCAGACCCTAAAAACAAGGCTGTGAGGGCTGCCATGACAAATTACCAATGTGACTTTACTGCGGCACTCTGTAAAGACAATATTTTTGCTACGCAATTTCACCCAGAAAAAAGTCAACAAGATGGGCTACAATTACTACAAAACTTTTTAAATTGGGACGGCCAATCCTAACCTCAACAAAATGGAGACATGGTTATGTTGTTAATTCCTGCTATTGACCTAAAAG
>CAJWKF010000018.1 GCA_913042265.1 uncultured Gammaproteobacteria bacterium | reverse complement strand
CCCGCATCTGCCCCTAATGCTGTTTCCAATAAAGCTCCAACCCATCCTTTATATATCTTTAAATTATCTGGGACTGACAAACCTAAAGTCTCCGCAAGTCGGCCTAATGTTTTCCCTGCCAACGCATCACAACGCACCAACAATTCACCTTGTGAATTTGGTGGTGTGATTTGCCCGCCCAAAAAAAAGGGTTTTTTATCAAAACTCATATGAGCATGATACCCTAGTATCTCTTGACCTGGCTACGATAATAGATATTGTGAAAGCGCTTTCCATTCAACATTTAACAAAAGTTTACGATAATAATTTAAGAGCACTTGATGGCATCAACCTCGATGTCGAACAAGGTGATTTTTTTGCCTTACTCGGACCAAATGGTGCTGGAAAATCAACTACCATTGGGATCATTACCTCATTAATCACCAAGACATCCGGTCATATTAAAATTTTTGATGTTGATCTCAACATGTATCCAGAGCAGGCTAAGTCATATCTGGGCTTAGTGCCTCAGGAATTTAACTTCAATGGCTTCGAACAAGTAAAGAATATTTTAGTAACTCAAGCGGGGTACTACGGTATACCTCTCTATGAGGCTGAACCCCGTGCTGATGAACTATTGCATCAACTTGGCCTATGGGATAAAAGATTCACACCATCTCGTGCTCTATCAGGCGGTATGAAGCGTAGATTAATGATTGCTAGAGCACTCGTGCACGACCCCAAGCTATTGATTTTGGATGAACCGACTGCAGGCGTAGATATCGAACTAAGACGCTCGATGTGGGCTTTTTTAGAGAATCTTAATGCGCAAGGTACAACTATTATCCTGACTACTCATTACCTTGAAGAAGCCGAAAACCTTTGTCGCAATATCGCCATCATTGATCAGGGCTGTATTGTCGAAAATACTGATATGAAATCCCTCTTGAACAGACTCGATAAAGAAGTCTTTGTGCTTGACCTCAATTCACCTCTAACTGAACCCATCAAAATAGCTGGTATTAATATCACACAGGTTGATAATACAACGCTAGAAGTTGAGATCGAAAAAGATCAGTTACTAAATGACCTATTTCAAAGCCTATCAATTCAAGGTATTGAAGTCTCTAGTATGAAAAACAAAGCAAATAGATTAGAAGAGCTATTTTTAGCTTTAGTAGAAAAGACGCAGGTAAACCCATGAGGAGTCAAAGACAGCAGCATTGGATTGCATTTAGTACCTTATTTATGAAAGAAACTCGACGTTTTCTTAGAATTTGGCCCCAAACTTTATTACCACCAGCTATTACCATGACCTTGTATTTCGTCATTTTTGGTAATTTAATTGGCAGCCGTATTGGACAAATGAGTGGCTTTGACTATATGGAGTATATTGCTCCCGGCATTATTATGATGGCCGTAATCAATAATTCTTATACCAACGTCGCATCATCACTTTATAGTGCCAAATTTCAAAGTCATATTGAAGAATTACTAATTGCCCCTATCCCTAATTACCTAATACTGGCAGGCTATGTTTCAGGCGGAGTTGCTCGGGGCTTATTAGTCGGTTTAATCGTAACTATCGTCTCTCTGTTTTTCACTACGATACCGATACAAAATCTCTTGATTACCATCTCAATGATCGTATTAAGCGCAGTTATGTTTGCATTGGGTGGTTTCATTAATGCGATTTACGCAAAAAGCTTTGATGAAATTGCTATCATTCCTACATTTATTTTGACGCCACTAACTTATCTGGGTGGTATTTTTTACTCTATCGATTTACTACCCAACTTTTGGCAACAAGCTTCCTTATTTAACCCTATTTTGTATATGGTCAATGCATTTCGATATGGCATGTTAGGTGTCTCTGATATTCCCATCAGTATTGCTTTTGCTATAATCCTGTTCTGTATAACAGCTCTTACCTGGTTTGCACTATCTTTACTCAGCAAAGGCACCGGTATTAGGCACTAATGCTAAAGCTTGTTCGACCACATTTATATCTGCGCCCGGAAGATGAACCCTCTCACTCAAATAGCGGCGCCATGCTTTAGCACCTGGTTCGCCTTGAAATAAACCCAACATATGACGTGTAATTGATTTTAGAGACCTTCCTGCAGTCATGCGGCGCTCGATATAAGGTAACATCGCAAGTACAATGTCATGCCTTGATACAACTTTACCTGGCTGACCAAAAATAGTTTTATCTACAACTGACAACAAATATGGGTCATGGTAAATTGCCCTGCCTACCATCACTCCATCCACTTTTTCCAAGTGTTTATGCACATCCTGAATAGCCTTTACGCCCCCATTAATGTCGATATGTAAATGCGGGAAATCCTTCTTAACTTGATAGACCCTTTCATAATTTAAGGGTGGTACGTCACGATTTTCTTTAGGACTTAAACCTGACAACCAAGCCTTACGGGCATGTAGAGCAAATAATTCACAACCCCCAGCTGAGACGGTTTCAATAAATCTACACAAAAAGTCATAACTATCTTGTTGGTCAATACCCAAACGAGTTTTAACTGTGATTGGAATCGATACAACTTTCTGCATTGCAGCCACACCGGCTGCTACTAAATCAGGCTCTGCCATTAAACAAGCGCCAAATCGACCAGACTGAACTCGGTCACTAGGACAGCCCACATTCAAATTCACTTCACTAAAACCCGCATCTTCAGCCATACGAGCACACAGCGATAACTCTTCAAGATCAGAACCACCTAATTGTAATGCTATCGGTTCCTCGCTGAGGTCATGACCTAAAAATCTTGCTCGATCGCCATGAATTAAAGCCCCTGTGGTGACCATTTCGGTATATAACAAACACTCGCGCGAAATAAGTCGAACAAAATAGCGAAAATCCCGATTAGTCCAGTCAAGCATTGGGGCAACAGATAGTCTGTGCGCGAGTTTTATCGGAGGGTTTAAATCAGTCATAATCAACATAATAAATTCAGAATCACTATTTTCTCAAATCGTCACGTAAAATGTATATTTATTTTTTAAATAACTGGAGATACTTATTTCAATAATTCAATGTGATGGTTTTCTAGTTAGGGTAGTTAAAAGCACTCGTAGAAAAAATATCACCCTCAAAGTAACTGCAGAAGGCCCCTCAATCCATATTCCGGCTTCGCTTCCACTTAATATTACAACAAGGTTTATTAACGAAAAAAAAGGTTGGATCCAAAAACAATTACAAAAAATGCCAGATGTGCCTGTGAAACGTCAGTGGATAACAGGAGATAAGCTTTGGTTTCTAGGTTCGCTCCATACCCTTCACTTAAAACAACAAAATACTACCACTTCTATTAACTTAACATCATCAGATATCACTTTAAGTGGACGCTTAACTAAGCTTTCCACGAGTTCACGCCACAAGAAATTATGCGGGTGGTATAAAATACAAGCAACAAATTACCTTACTGCCCGAAGTCAATACTTAAGCGCACAAACCGGATTAAAGCCATCATCCATAACGGTTAAAACCTACAATGCACGTTGGGGAAGCTGCAACACCATGGGTGAGATTCAATACAATTGGAAAATAATTCAAGCCCCCAAAGAGGTAATTGACTATTTGATTATCCATGAACTCTGCCACCTCAAGCACCACAATCATTCAAAAGCTTTCTGGCAATGTGTGGAAAGCTTTTATCCTAATTTTAAAGATGCGCAAGACTGGTTAAAATCTCACAGTTCAAAACTTAATATTTAAAGCTAGATAAAATATTACAACTTAGAAACTATTTTTAATTATCATCTCCCTCAACATCACAATAAATCTTGTGTTTTTTATGTGAAATGTACTAAACTTGAATAGCTTCGAATTAGGAACGCTGCAACAGGATCTCCTGCTAGGCTTATTCGCTAGACTATTTTAACTGCGTTCATTATTTATATTTTTGTAATAATGAACCTTGTCTTCTGCCTATCCAAGTTGAGATAAACAGCTTACCAAGCTCATTAAAACAAGCCAAATGATTGAGGCACATTGTTCATGAGTAACCGCACTACTTTTACCTCTGAATCAGTATCAGAAGGGCATCCTGACAAAGTAGCAGATCAGATTTCTGACGCCATACTTGACGAGATACTTCGCCAAGACCCCCATGCCAGAGTCGCCTGTGAAACTTTAATTAAAACAGGTGCCGCTATTATTGCTGGTGAAATAACTACCAGTGCCTGGGTTGATTTAGAAAATATAGTAAGAAAAACTATCACTGATATCGGTTATAACAGCTCCAATGTTGGCTTTGACGGCCAAACCTGTGCTGTCATGTCCTTAATTGGAAAACAATCTTCTGACATAGCAATGGGCGTCGACAATAAAAACCCTGAAAATCAGGGTGCCGGTGACCAAGGGCTGATGTTTGGTTATGCAAGTAATGAAACTGATGTTTTTATGCCTGCTCCCATCACTTATGCTCATAGACTAGTTAAACGCCAGGCACATGAACGTAAAAGTGGAGCATTATCTTGGCTACGCCCAGATGCTAAAAGCCAAGTTACCTTTATCTACGAAGATGGCAAACCTATTGCCATCGATGCTGTTGTTTTGTCTACCCAGCACAACCCCGATATTTCTCAAAAAGATCTTCATGAATCAATCATGGAGCTTATTATTAAACCAACCTTACCTGATAAATGGCTTAGTAAAAAAACTAAGTACCATATCAACCCTACCGGCCAATTCATTATTGGCGGCCCAGTTGGCGATGCAGGTTTGACTGGACGTAAAATAATTGTCGACACATACGGTGGCATGGCTCGTCATGGTGGTGGGGCATTCTCCGGTAAAGATCCTTCAAAAGTAGATCGCAGCGCAGCATACGCTGGCCGCTATGTCGCTAAAAATATTGTTGCTGCTGGGCTTGCAGACCGTTGTGAAATTCAAATCTCATATGCTATCGGTGTTGCAGATCCAACATCAATAAGTGTCGATACTTTTGGTACCGGAAAAATTCCAAATGATAAAATAGTAACTCTCGTTCGAGAACACTTTGATTTAAGACCTATCGGACTGATTACAATGCTTGACCTTATTCGTCCCATTTATCAAGCAACTGCAGCCTATGGCCATTTCGGCCGTGAAGAACCAGAATTTACTTGGGAACGCACTAATATGGCTGACACCTTACGTGATGCTGCAGGCATCTAAACTAACCTACACTGAAGGATATTTAATGAAATCGCCTAATGAAAAATTGAGCCCTAACAACACAGTTACCGATATTGGCCTTCCAGACTATAAAGTTGCCGATATCAGCTTGGCAGAATGGGGACAAAAAGAAATTAAAATTGCTGAAACAGAAATGCCTGGTTTAATGGCTATTCGTGAAGAATACGCCGGAAAAACACCACTTGCCGGTGCTCGTATTGCGGGTTGTTTGCATATGACTATTCAAACAGCAGTATTGATTGAAACACTGATTGACCTCGGTGCTGAAGTCCGCTGGTCATCTTGTAATATCTTCTCGACCCAAGATCAAGCTGCCGCTGCTATGGCTGCTCAAGATATTCCTGTTTTCGCATGGAAAGGTGAAACAAATGAAGAAGCCATTTGGTGTATTAAACAAACTATCTTTGGACCAAACAATTGGCGTCCTAATCTCATTCTTGATGATGGGGGTGATTTAACTCAGATGATGCATGATGATTATCCAGAACTCCTCTCTGATGTTAAAGGCTTATCGGAAGAAACAACCACAGGCGTCCATCGTCTGTATGAAATGATGAAGGACGGTAGTCTTAAGGTACCAGCGATTAATGTAAATGACTCAGTCACTAAATCTAAATTCGATAACCTTTATGGTTGTCGCGAATCATTACTCGACGGTATTAAACGTGCCACTGACGTCATGATCGCTGGCAAAATTTGTGTCGTCCTTGGTTATGGTGATGTTGGTAAAGGCTGTGCGCAAGCATTCAGAGGTATGGGTGCGACTGTTATGGTAACTGAAATTGACCCTATCTGTGCTCTACAGGCAGCGATGGAAGGCTACAGAATAGTAAATATGAATGATATCGCTTCAATGGCTGATATTTTTGTGACTACCACTGGTAATGTTGACGTCATTACTCATGAGCACATGAAGTCCATGCGTAACGAAGCTATTGTCTGCAACATCGGACATTTTGATTCTGAAATTGATGTCGAATCACTTCGCCAATACGAATGGAGCAATATCAAGCCCCAAGTTGATCATATTATTTTTCCTGATGGCAAACGTATCACTTTATTAGCAGAGGGTCGCTTAGTAAATTTAGGTTGCGCAACAGGACACCCAAGCTTTGTAATGTCGGCATCATTTACAAACCAAGTAATGGCACAAATCGAATTGTGGGATCATAGCGACACCTATAAAAATGAAGTCTATGTCTTACCAAAATCTCTAGATGAAAAAGTTGCTAGATTACACCTAGGAAGGATTGGAGCTAACTTAACTGAGCTCACCACCGAGCAGGCTGATTACCTTAGTATGAGCAAGCAAGGTCCATTTAAACCTGAGACTTATCGTTACTAACTGAATTAAGCTAGGGGCTGATTATTATTAGTCCTTAGCTGTTTTTCAGGTAATAGTATGTTTATTGATCTAATCAGTTACAAGCTCAGCCTCCCTATAAAAGGCAAGACTTACATACATATGGCAACTTATTTCTGGGTATTCTTGCTTAAGTGTTTCAAAAAACATAACCGGTTAACAAAAGTACAAGTATGAGTTTTTTTGCTGATTCATTTTCATCTGCCGTCGATTTAATAACGGCTTTTGACCCAGAACTCTATCAGGTTGTTTTCAATTCTGTTTCAATATCGCTAGTTGCAGCACTTACCGCAGGAGTTTTTGCGATTCCTGCTGGTATTTTAATGGCCTTAAATCAATTTCCTGGTAAGCAATTAGTTCAGAACATATTAAATACACTTATGGCTCTGCCGACAGTCTTAATCGGTTTGCTGCTCTATGGTTTTTTTAGCCGTTTAGGCCCATTAGGCCATCTGGAATTGCTCTATACCCCTAGCGCAATCATTATTGCCCAAACTCTCTTGATTTTCCCTATCATGATGAACTTAGCTATTGCTGCAGTCACCACTGCAGATTCTCGTTTGGTGCCAACCTTGATCAGCCTCGGAGCCAAACCTCTAGCACTAGTTCTTCAAGTTGCCAAACAAACTCGTTTTATCATGCTAGCAGCGGTTATTACTGGCTTTGGTCGAGCCATCGGTGAAGTGGGTGCAGCAATGATGGTCGGTGGCAATATTGAAGGCTATACTCGGACGATGACAACGGCTATTGCACTCGAAACCAGTAAAGGAGAGTTTGAGGTAGGTCTAGCGCTAGGACTCCTCTTACTTTTGTTAGCATTCCTCGTTAATTTCATTCTGTCATGTCTACAACAAGAATACCGATGAGCACAGCTTACCTGCTCAATAAAATCAAGGTTTTTCACCAGGGTCAATGTAACCTCAACATCCCACACCTTGAAATTGCACACAACGAATGTGTTGCAATACTGGGAGATAATGGTGCTGGAAAGTCCACCTTGCTTAATCTTCTTGCTTACCTAAATAAGCCAGAAGAAGGTGAGCTTAGTCTTATGGGCCAACAGACCAAATCAAGGTTATCAACTCTACAAAGACGATCTATCGGTTATGTGAACCAACAACCCTTTTTACTATCAGGCTCGCTCTATGACAATATTGCCTTAGCACTTAAATTACAAGGAATGCCATCTGCGCAACGGCCTAAACTCACAAATAGAGCTTTACAGCAGGTTAATCTAAACCACTTAGCTTCAAAACCAGCCTACACGCTCTCCGGCGGTGAGCTAAAACGAGCGGCTATCGCAAGAGCAATTGCTCATGACCCTCAAATTTTATTACTCGATGAACCTTTTTCGCACCTAGACCAAAGTCATATCCAACAACTTGAGCTCATCATAGAAGACCTAGCTTCCCAATCAGGAAAAACAGTTATCTTCTCAACACATGATAGATTACAAGGAGTAGCATTGGCAGATACAACCATTAATTTGATTAAGGGCCAAATAACAAAAAGCCCCCTTCTCAATGTCTTTCAGGGCCAACTTGATGGCAGAATATTTAATACAAGTAAATTATATATTCATACATCAGGCCAAAAGATAAAAGCCAACCATATAGCTATCGATCCCCATGAAATAATCATTTCAACTAGTGTCCTAGACTCTAGTATGAGAAATCATTTTTCAGGTCGATTAACAGCTGTATCAGAAGAAGCCGGTACAATTCACCTCACTATTGACTGCAAAGAACGTTTTTATGCAATTATCAGCACTGAGTCTTTACAAGCACTTAATTTATCTATTGGTGACAACCTGTTTCTAAGCTTTAAATCAACTGCTGTGAGCCTATTTTAATTTTAACCAACCCTTGGCAGAAAAGCGCTTTAGGTAATGGCACGATATTTGCTGTAAAATAGACGGTATGAAAATTGTTTTATCATTCATAGTCCGGTGAAAGCATCGTTAAAACTTCGTCTGGGCCAAAGCTTATCGATGACGCCGCAATTGCAACAATCGATTAGATTATTACAGCTCTCTTCTCTTGAGTTGCAAGTCGAAATACAAGAAGCACTTCAAGAAAACCCCCTACTTGAGATTGAGGAAAATTTTGATTATGACAATGCAAACCTTCAACCAGAAGAAGAAAGTGATGGTAACCAAGATCCCGCTCTTAATGATTTATCACTTCTAAAAGATGACAACATCCAAGCAGCATTAGAGGCAGACATTGAATGGGACGATACTTTTGAGAACGCGAAAACTCCCGCTACATCACAAAAACAAAACCTTGCGAGTGATATTATTAGGGATGAGGAGGACCAAAGCAGACACAGTTTACAAGAGCATCTACTATGGCAAATGCGCCTTACGCCCTTTTCAGAACTTGAACAATTAATTGCAATCCATATTATCGATGGAATTGAAGAAAATGGTTATTTTAAAGGTTCTCTTGAAGATATAAGGTTATGTTTAGAAAGTGACTATGATGTAGAAAGTGATGAGATAGAGGCTGTCCTTCATCGCTTGCAACAGTTTGATCCTATTGGTGTTGGATCTCGTGATTTACGTGAATGTCTTCTCATTCAACTACATCTATTTGAGTGTAGTGATAAAAAAATTGTATTACTAACTAAATTAATTGATCAATATCTTGATGTCCTTGCCAATCGTAACTACCAACAAATCAGAAGCGCCTTAAAAATTACTGAAGAACAGTTAACGGAACTTGTTCAGCTCATCCAGCTACTTAATCCACGCCCTGGCCATCAAATACAGGTTGATAAAACTGAATATATTGTACCCGACGTTTATGTTCGTAAACTAAACAACTGTTGGCAATTATCACTTAACGTAGACAACACTCCCAAACTGCAGGTTGCTGAGCATTATGCCCGACTTATTAAACGAGCAGATAACAGCACAGAAAATGTTTATTTAAAAAACAATTTACAAGAAGCACGCTGGTTTATAAAGAGCTTGCAAAGTAGAAATGAGACCTTGCTCAAAGTTACTGAAGCTATTGTCAACCGACAAAAAGATTTCTTAGAGCGTGGTGATGAAGCCATGCACCCATTAGTTTTACAGAATATTGCCGAGGAAGTACAAATGCATGAGTCAACTATTTCTCGCATTACCACACGCAAATATCTACATACCCCTAGAGGTATCTTTGAACTTAAATACTTTTTTTCTAGTCATGTCACTACGGATAGTGGCGGTCAGTGCTCAGCTACTGCCATTCGCGCCACTATAAAAAAAATTGTTCACGCAGAAAATGTAAGAAAACCTCTCAGCGATAGTAAAATTGCTGATATCCTTGGTGATAAAGGTATTAGAGTAGCGAGAAGAACTATCGCAAAATACCGAGAAAGTTTGGCAATTCCGCCGTCAAATGAACGCAAAAGGCTAGTCTAGATTGGATCAGCCTTCATTGTGCAACAGGAGTCAGCTATTATGCAGTTAAACCTTACTGGACAGCGTATTGAGATTACAGACAGCCTCCGTGACCATGTAAATAATAAATGTGAAAAGCTAACAAGACACTTCAGCCAAATGACTAATGTTCATATTATTCTCTCCGTCGAAAAACAGCGCCAAAAAGCGGAGGCAACGATTCATGTAAGTGGCGCAGAATTGTTTGCATCTGATGAAAGTGAAAATATGTATACTTCAATTGATAATTTAATCTCTAAATTAGACCGCCAAATTATCAAGCATAAAGACAAAATAAAAAACCACCATAAGTCAGACGGTGCTGACAAAAAAAATAACGCTGGCTAAGTAGGACTACATTATGCTCATCGCTTCTTTACTTATTGATTCAAACAATATTCATTGCAAAGAAAATGGTATCTTGAGTAAAAAGCGGCTTCTTGAGTATATGAGCCAATATTTGGCTGTCCATTTTAGCTCTATCACTACCGACCGTATATTCCATGCTTTGCTTGAAAGGGAACGTCTCGGAAGCACTGGCTTAGGTGGGGGCGTTGCTATCCCACACGCACGAATACCTGGCATTACAGAAACAGTTGCCGCAATGATTACATTAGTTGCACCCATTAACTACGAAGCTGCCGATAATAAGCCTGTGGATATTATTTTTGGCATACTTATCCCCGAAGATGGAGACCAATATCATTTAGAACATTTAGCTCGCTTAGCTACTATATTAAGAAATCAAGAAACTTGTGAATTAATTCGCAATACAAGTGAACCTAAAAAACTATTTAACCTCCTGCTGGCTATTGACGACTAATAAATATGACAGGCCTCGAACAATTAGAAAGTCATCATGGCGTCCTTATAAATATCAATGGACAGGGCGTATTTATCCGCGGTCAGTCTAATATTGGAAAAAGTAGCCTTGCTCTCGAGCTACTTTATCAAGGGCATCAATTGATTTCTGATGATATTGCAGAGTTTAAAGTCACGCCAAAAGGTATTATCGGCTATTGCCCACCCTTGACTTCGGGTTTACTTCACACTAAAGAGCTGGGGCTCATTCCAGTACTGGATCTTTTTGGTAAAACAGCTTGGCGCTCTGAAGCTATCCTGAGCTGTGTTATTTTATTACATCGTGATGACATTACGATAGAAAATCATGCTTTAGCACCTACTTTAGAACACTACACAATTTGCCAAACCCCATTTCCAATGCTTCGACTCTGTACAAAAAATCCAGCCTCACTATCGCATAGAATTCAAACCTGGTTAACGCTACAATTACACAACAGCAATGTAACTAGTACTTTCATGAAAAAGCATCAAAAAGCTCTGATATGAAGCAATTTATTAATCAGTTCCAAAAAATATTAACAATGTGAATTTTTAAAGAGAATATTCATGACTGTAGCCATATTACTCATATCCCATAATCAAGTTGCTTCTGAATTAATTAATACTGCTCGGCAGATGTTGGTTTCTTATTCACTAGCAACATCTGTACTCTCAATTAGTATTGATGATAACCCCGATAATTTCAGGTTAAAGTTCATGCAGGTATTAAAAGAGATTGACCAAGGGCACGGCACACTAATTCTTACCGATATGTATGGGTCGACTCCAAGTAACATTGCCTGTGACATGTCAGAAAGACATGATATTCGTATCGTTTCGGGCCTTAACCTACCGATGCTAATTCGCGTTCTAAATTACCCCCACTTGAGTCTTAATGAACTCGAACAAAAAGCCGTTACTGGTGGTCAAGATGGTGTGACAAGCTGTCATAACACGGGGTGTAGAACATGATTGAAAAATCAATAACTATCATTAACAAACTCGGCCTACATGCACGTGCCGCAGCTAAATTTGTCACAATAGCATCAGATTTTAACTCAAATATTCAAGTTGCTCGTAACGCCAGAACCGTCAATGGTAAAAGTATCATGGGCCTCATGATGCTCGCAGCAGCAAAAGGTACCGACATAATTGTTGAAATAAATGGTGATGACGAACAACAAGCCCTTCAGGCTATCGAAGAACTTATTAATAACTTTTTTGGAGAAGATGAATGACACTTGAGCTCCAAGGTATTGGAGTCTCTCGTGGTATTGCCATTGGCCGTGCACATATCGTGTTTCATAACCAGCCCGATGTCAGAGAATACATCATTCCATCATTTAGTATCGAACAAGAAGTAGAGCGCTTAACTAATGCTACCCATCTAGCAAAGCAACAACTACTCTCTATACGAAATCATATTCCCACCAACGCCCCGACTGATGTCTCTTCGTTCATCGATACCCATTTATTGATGCTCAATGATTCATCGCTAACAACCGTGCCAATAGATATGATCCGCACTCGACGATGTAATGCTGAATGGGCATTGCAATTACAACGAGATGCACTTATTAATGTCTTTAATGAGATGGATGATCCATACCTACGTACCCGCCAAGATGACATCGACCATGTGGTAAACCGCATTCACCGTCTCCTAGCTGATGAAAATGTATTGGAGCATGAAATTCCAGATGGGCGTCTCAAAGGACACATCATTATTGCCGAAGACCTGACCCCTGCAGATACAGTTTTAATGCAACATCAGGGTATTGCAGGGTTTATTACAGAGCACGGCGGTGCAACCTCTCACACGACTATCTTAGCTCGAAGCCTGGGTATACCAGCCATTGTCGGTGTCGAATCTGCTCGCCGTTATATTCAAGACAATGAGCCTTTGATCCTCGATGGGGAACTAGGCAGTTTAATTGCAGGGGCCAGTGATAAGGTCACTAGTGAATATCAACACCGACTAGCCGCATTCCAACAACACATAGCCTCATTAAGCAGATATAAGGCTCAAGAAACTAGAACTAAGGACGGTAAAGCTATTACATTACTAGCTAATGCAGAACTTCCCGAAGATATCACCATGATTAGTAACGCTGGCGCGGAAGGAATCGGTCTATACCGAACTGAATTTTTATATATGAATCGGTCTTCTCCACCGGAAGAAGAGGAGCAATTAACGGCCTACAGAGATGTAATTGAAAGCATGAATAAACCCGTGACTATACGTACATTTGATTTGGGTGCAGATAAAACTGTTGATGGCGGGCGAAGTCATGGAGCGACAGTTACTAACCCAGCACTTGGCCTTAGGGCTATTCGACTATGTCTCAATCAGCCACGTATGTTTAAAACCCAGTTACGTGCAATCCTACGTGCCTCTGCATTTGGCAAGGTTAAGATCATGTTTCCAATGGTCTCAACCCAACAGGAATTAATTCAAGCGAAAAGCCAACTTAATAGCTGTAAGCAAGAACTCAATAGAGAGGGGATAAGCTACGACCACCACATTGAAGTCGGTGTAATGATCGAGATTCCTGCCAGTGCTGTCTGTGCCGAAATGTTTGCTAAGCAAGTTGATTTTTTATCCATCGGTACTAATGACTTAATTCAATATACACTGGCAATAGATCGCATTGATAATCAGGTCAACTATCTTTACGACCCACTCCACCCTGCAGTTTTAAGACTAATCCATATGACTTTATTAGCTGGACAAAAACATGGTGTTGACGTTTCAATGTGTGGTGAAATGGCAGGAGACCCCAGGTTAACTCGTCTACTCTTAGCAATGGGGCTCTCTAATTTCAGCATGCACCCCAATGCAATCCTTGAAATAAAACAAATCATCAATGAAACTGATATGAATAAACTGCCAAAAAATGCACTCCAAATTTTAAATATGGATGACCCCTTTGAGGCCGAATACCTGCTTGAGAATATCAACGCTTCCAATTAAGTATATTAATCCTATTCACTACCCTGTCGAGCAGCTAGAATAGCGTATAAAAAGTATTCTTCGATATTTCTTTTTTTGGACAGGATAATGCCTGAACTCAATCAAGAACAAGCAACTAAGCAACCAATAGATGCACTAGCTGAAGCCGTAAAAAGTGGCCGCTTTGTGCGCATGCGTCATTTGTTGTCGACTCTACACCCTGCTGAAACAGCTCACCTTTTGGAATCTTTGCCTCCAACGGAGCGAAAAGTCTGTTGGCCAATTATCAACCCTGACTTACAAGGCGATGTTTTATCATATGTTGGGGAAGATGTCCGAACTGATCTTATTCAATATATGGATACCGCAGAGCTTATTAGTGCTACAGAAGATCTAGATGCAGATGATGTTGCTGATATCCTACAAGTCCTTCCAGATCATGTCATGCGAGAAGTATTACGTGCAATGGATACTCAGCATCGTCGACGTGTAGAAACTATCCTAGCCTATGAGGAAGATACTGCCGGTGGTTTAATGAATACTGATATTATCACTGTCCGCTCAGACATCACTCTCGAAGTCGTACTCCGCTATCTGCGTCTTCTAGGAAAATTACCACTGAATACTGATAACCTTTATATTGTTAGTCATGACGATAGTTACATTGGGACACTCGCACTAACAGAATTAGTCAGCAGCAGCCGCTCGCTCACCGTTAATGATGTTATGTCACTTCAAATTGAAGCAATTGACGCGAACACACCTGACAGTGATGTTGCTCATAGATTCGAAAAACATAACCTCCTCTCAGCGCCTGTCGTCGACTCTAATAATCGTCTTCTCGGCCGTATTACTATTGATGATGTAGTTGATGTTATCCGAGATGAGGCCGAGCACTCTATGTTAAGTCTTGCTGGTTTAAGTGAAGATGAAGACACCTTCGCACCAGTTAAAAAAAGTGTTCACCGCCGTTCTTTATGGCTGGGTGTCAACTTGCTAACCGCTTTTTTAGCTGCTGGAGTAATTGGCCTTTTCGACACCACTATTGAAAAACAGGTTGCCTTAGCAATCCTGATGCCTATAGTTGCCAGTATGGGCGGTGTTGCTGGCAGTCAGACACTAACACTTGTAATTCGCTCAATGGCATTAGGTCAACTCAATGAAAAAAACCAGCGTTGGTTAATGCGTAAAGAAATTTTAGTTGGAGCTACCAATGGTCTTATTTGGGCTGTTGCCATCGCAATCGTTACTATCCTGTGGTTCAATAATATCGCATTGGGCATACTGATTGGAACTGCCATTGTTATTAACCTTATTGCTGCCGCATTAGCAGGTGTAGCTATTCCACTACTACTGAAAAAATTTGGTTCAGACCCAGCTCTATCCGCAGGAGTGCTACTCACCACTGTCACTGATGTAGTGGGCTTTGTCGCTTTTTTAGGTTTTGCCACACTCTTTATTGTATAAAAAAACAAACAATTTCCTTTTGAAAAAAAGACTAAATCGCATATCATAAAAGATTACATGTACATCACCGATTATAAGACCACTTAATATGGAACACCTTTATGTCAGGCAATAGTTTCGGAAAAATATTCACTGTCACCACTTATGGTGAAAGTCATGGTCCGTCTATTGGATGTATTGTTGATGGATGTCCTCCAGGCTTAGAACTCTCCGAAGCAGACTTACAAGGCGATTTAGATAAGCGACGGCCAGGTAAGACTCGCCATGAGACCCAACGTCGAGAACTAGACCAGGTGAAGATTCAATCCGGTGTCTTTGAAGGTAAAACAACCGGTACCCCCATCGGTATGACTATTCAAAATACTGATCAGCGTTCTAAAGATTATGGGAATATAATGCACCAGTTCAGACCAGCCCATGCAGATTACACTTATCATCAAAAATATGGCGTCCGTGATTATCGCGGGGGTGGCCGCTCATCGGCCCGCGAGACTGCAATGCGTGTCGCAGCGGGAGGTATCGCAAAAAAATACTTAAAAGATTTTTATGGTATCGAGATTCAAGGCTACCTTGCTCAGCTTGGCCCCATCAAAACCGAAAAATATGAATGGGATCATTTAGAAAAAAGTGCTTTTTTCTGCCCTGACCCTGATAAAGAGCAAGAGCTAGAGTCATATATGGATGCGCTCCGTAAAGAGGGAAATTCTATTGGCGCTCGTATTAACGTTATTGCCCGTAATGTTCCACCCGGATTGGGAGAGCCTGTTTTTGATCGCTTAGATGCTGACATTGCACATGCCATGCTAAGTATTAATGCTGTGAAAGGAGTCGAAATAGGTGCTGGCTTCGAAGCTGTCACACAAAAGGGGACCCAACATCGAGACGAAATAACACCAGAGGGTTTTATGAGTAACAATGCTGGTGGCGTATTAGGTGGCATATCTAGTGGTCAAGATATTTTAGTTAGCATGGCACTTAAAGCCACTTCTAGCCTTCGTATTCCTGGGAAAAGCATAGATATTGAAGGCAAGCCTATTGAAGTCGTTACACATGGACGCCATGACCCTTGCGTAGGTATTAGAGCAACACCTATCGCTGAAGCTATGCTCGCTTTACTACTAATGGACCACTTGCTTCGACATCGTGCTCAAAATATGAACGTCACTACGGGAACACCCATCATTCCTGCTAGTATATGAGCCCATATACAACGACGCCATATTGGCGTCTATCTGGTTTTTATTTTTTTTATTTTGCTTCTCTGGGTGTTTTTGTGCCTTATTGGGGACTATACCTCCAATGGCAAGGCTTTTCAGCACAAGAAATAGGTCAGCTTACAGCTGTTTTCCTTGGTACTCGTATAATTGCACCAAACTTGTGGGCTTGGTTAGCTGATATTCATGAACAACGTATGCGTATTGTTCGGGTAACATCAATTATTGGCACTCTCGCTTTCTCTGCATTGCTACTGAATAATAGCTATATCTGGATTGCAACAGTTATGTTAATTTTCAGTATTTTTTGGAATGCGACATTACCACAATTTGAAGCTAATACCCTCGAACACCTGGGTGAAAACAGTCATCATTACAGTAAAATACGTTTATGGGGTTCAATCGGTTTTATCATTACAGTAACAACATTTGGTGTAGTATTTGAGAGAGTAAGCATTGAGCTAATGCCAGTTGCCTTAATCGTCACTATGACAGGCATTTGGATAATGAGCTTATCTGTTCCAGAATCATCACATCGAGATTTAACAGATAATCAACAGTCTCTCAAAGACATCCTAAAAAAACCTGCAATACTTGCATTTTTTACAGTATGTTTTCTTGTCATTCTAAGTCACGGCCCTTATTACACTTTCTATAGTATTTATTTAGAACAAAATGGTTATTCACGCA
Source organism: uncultured Gammaproteobacteria bacterium (assembly GCA_913042265.1). Classification (GTDB taxonomy): domain Bacteria; phylum Pseudomonadota; class Gammaproteobacteria; order Nitrosococcales; family Methylophagaceae. The sequence goes on along the minus strand of CAJWKF010000018.1, from coordinate 1,055 downwards.
GCCTAATTGGTCAGCTATGGGCGCTAGGTGTTCTTGCAGAAATAGTCGTATTCCTTTTTATGCACCGCTTCATACCACGATTTGGATTACGCTTAATTATAATTATAAGTTTACTCCTCTCAACCTTGCGTTGGTCATTGATAGGACTGTTCCCTGATATAATAACTGTTCTAATATTTGCTCAATTATTACATGCTGCAAGTTTTGGTACTTTCCATGCTGCTGCTATTGCCTGGGTTCATCAACATTTTATTGGTAAAAATCAGGCTCGTGGACAGGCATTGTACAGTAGTATTGGATTCGGAGCGGGGGGTGTATTAGGTAGTCTAACAAGTGGTTACCTCTGGGAAAGCCCCGGACCAACTTTAACTTTCTTATTGGCTGGTATATCGACTCTTTTAGCAACATATGTCGCACATAGATGGCTTAGTTTTGAAAAATAGTGAGTGTAATTTTTATATCTATAGCTATAAAAAAGGCATCACAAGGATGCCTTTTTTATATAATTATAAGCTGACTTTATTCAGCATCGTGAGTGTAATGCTTACGTAACTGTTTAGTCACAGACCAAACACTTTTTAAGCCTAATGGAAAAGTGATGTAATCACCCGGCACCAAAGTTACAGCCGTACCACCGTCTGGTGTAACAACAATCTCACCTTCTAGTATATAAGAACGTTCAAGAGCATCATCCATATCTAGTCTAAATTCTCTTACATCACATTCCCAAACGTTCCAACTAGAAATACCTAGTTCTGCTAAGCGCGCATCACTAAGGTTCTTTTCAACAATAATTTCCGGCATAGTAATCCTAATTTTTTAAGTTATATAAAAGCTAAATCAGTTTATGTTGCATTACTGCATTCCATAACATCACAAGCTTACGAGCTGCAAGAGTTTCTGTAAAGTACGAAATAAAATAATTTCACTTCACCTAAAAAGTGATTAAAACTCTCAGATAAAAAAATACCCGAGCCATAAATTATGATTCGGGTATTTCTGTATAAAAGCCTGGCAGTGACCTACTTTCACATGGGAACTCCCACACTATCATC
>CAJWKF010000017.1 GCA_913042265.1 uncultured Gammaproteobacteria bacterium | reverse complement strand
CAGCTTTGTTCAGCACGATGTTATTGCAAAGCAAGCATTCAAACAAACTGATGATACCCACTACAGTTCTGATATCTACCTGTTAGCTCGTCAGCGTCTCAGGGCTTTGGGCGTCATAGATATTTATGGCGGCCAGTTTTGCACCTTTAATGATCCTACACGCTTCTTTTCTTATCGCCGGAATAACGTAACCGGTAGAATGGCCACTGTTATATGGATACAACCCCAATAAATTCAGATGTTAACGTGCATAAAGCTCTAAATAAAATTAAGCCAGCCAAAAGGGAAATTAAGGTATGATCAAACAATTAAATTTGGTTATATAGATAATTATGGAATTATTATTCTGGATAATAGGCTTCAGCCTTCTTGGCGGGATATTAAGTGTCATTTTAGCTTCAAGCTTTCTGCTTTTATCAGAAAACACGCGCTTGGTGGCTGTCCCCCACCTCGTTAGCTTTGCAGTTGGTGCTCTCCTAGGTGCTTCTTTTTTAGGCTTGATACCCCACGCACTTGAACATGAGTTTCCTGTTTCCGCACATAATGTCGGCCTTACCCTCTTACTTGGTTTACTTTCTTTCTTTCTGTTAGAGAAGCTTGTCTTGTGGCGCCATTGTCACCATGACCATTGTGACGGCCACTTACCTGAAAATAAAGAGCAGCACTCACACAACCGTAACCAGGCTACAGGAACCTTAATCCTAGTCGGTGATACCATTCATAATTTTGTTGATGGTATTTTAATTGCTGCCGCTTTCATGACGGATATTCACTTAGGTATCGTGACCGCTCTTGCTATTGCAGCCCATGAAATCCCTCAAGAACTAGGTGATTTTGTTATCCTTCTTCACAGTGGCTTTAACCGTAGAAAAGCCCTCCTTTATAATATCCTTTCTAGTCTTGGAACAGTTGTAGGTGCATTGTTAGCCTACTTTGCTCTTGGTGAGTTCCAACATATCCTGCCTTATATTTTGATTATTGCAGCGTCCAGCTTTATCTATATTGCTGTAGCTGATCTTATCCCTGGCCTACATAACAAAGTTAAACCTTCCGAAACCCTTCAACAGGTTCTATTGATTGCAGCTGGTACTATTTTTATCTTTATTACTCACAACACATTGCACTAGAAATGTCACCAGCGCCATTTAAAATCCTGATTGTCGGCCCTTCTTGGGTAGGTGACATGGTTATGGCTCAGTCCCTCTTTATCGCACTTAAAGCCCTCAGGCCTGATGCTATTATTGATGTTTTATCGTTAGCCTCGACCGCCGCCTTATTAAAACGTATGCCTGAAGTAAACCAAACCATTGCTATGCCTGTCAGTCATGGTGTTTTTGGATTAAAAACTCGCCTGAAAATTGGAAGAAGCCTTCAAGTTTCTAAATATAATCAAGCCATCGTACTTCCGAACTCATGGAAATCGGCATTGATTCCTTGGTTCGCCAAAATCCCTATACGTACCGGTTGGAAAGGCGAAGCCCGTTATGGTCTCTTAAATGATTTACGGATACTAAATAAAACATTTTTACCACTCATGGTCCAGCGGTTTGTTTCACTAGCTTATTCTGCTAAGCAAGCCCATATCGCTCCTAGATATCCTTTTCCTAAGATGATCGCAGAACAAGTAAACTCCAATCTTCCATCATTACAAGCAAAAAAAAAGCGTTTAATATTGTGTCCCGGCGCTGAATTTGGCCCCGCCAAACAGTGGCCAGCAAGTTCTTACGCCGAGGTTGCTAAGCTTCTACTAGACCGAGGATGGCAAGTTTTAATCCTCGGTTCTGAAGCAGATAACGAAACTGGTGCGGCACTAGTGAACGCTGTATCAGCAGAGCAACAATCAGAAGTTCATAATTTATGCGGTAAAACTCAACTAGAAGATGCTATCGACCTACTGGCAACGGCAGATGCTGTTGTTTCTAATGATTCTGGACTGATGCATATCACCGCGGCATTACAAACACCCTTAGTCGCTATTTATGGTCCAACTTCACCCAACTTCACACCTCCCCTGTCGAATAACGCACAACTTGTGCAGCTTGAAGTAGAATGCGGTCCTTGTTTTCAAAGAACCTGTCCTGAGCAGCATCATAAATGCATGAAAGAAATCTCAGGGGCAATGGTGATACCCTTAATTGAAAAACAACTTCTTGGCACCCCCCGCTAATTAACCATGACTATAGATGAATACTAACGGTAGCCTCCAAAATCTCAGTAGAGTCAGAATTTTTACCGCTTTTATAAGCCTAATCTTCTCTCTACAAACGGTTTATTTTGACGACTTGCTCAATCGTGATGGCATTTTGTACCTGCAAACAGCTGAGCTTTTTATGGCAGAGGGCCTTTATGCAACTCAAGGTCTTTTAAATTGGCCATTTTTTCCAATACTCATATCCTGGCTCCATAAATTAACATCACTCCCGCTAGAAACGGCAGGCTTTGTTTTAAACGGCTTGTTATTTATATTATTAACTGATGCGCTTGTCTTAATAAGTAGCCTTCTTGTAGCAACACCACGACAGTTAATAATTGCCTCTATTTTAATTCTTGGGTTTACCCCTATTAATGAGTTTCGGGACTTTATTATTCGAGACCCTGGATACTGGGCATTCACAAGCCTTGCGCTCTACCACTTTATTTTATTTCTTAACTCACCAAGCTTTAAAGCTGCAACTCTCTGGCAAACTTTTATGATCATTGCCATTCTTTTCCGAGTTGAGGGAAGCGTCCTTTTATTAGGTTTACCACTGTACTTATTATTTGTCAGAAAACCTATCGAAGGACTAAGACAGGCTGCTCAATCCTCTTACCTCTTCGTAATTGGAATACTCTCAGCCATAACACCACTACTCAATCATCCAGACGTCGTCGCTAGCTTTGGTAAAATTCATAATGTTTTTAATTATTTAGACTTGAGTAGCTATGCCACCACCCTCTCTGTTCAAACTAGCCTAATGCAAGATCAAGTCTTAAATAAATATTCAGAAGACTACGCTGCTTTTATTCTCATAACGGGAATGTTGTCAATGTTTACATATAAAATATTGAAAGGTTTCTCCATCAGCTACCTTATAATTTATTTCATAACGGCTTCAAGAAACCTTCAGCCTCACGCAAAAAATATTCAGCATTTACTTCTGTACTTTTTAGCACTGAATGTCTTCTTACTCCTTGCATTTCTCTTTAAAGAATATTTTATTTCTGTTCGATACGCATCAATGGCATTAATTGCATTATTACTTCTCGTGATGCACAGCATTACTCATGGTATAGAGCGGTTATGGTTAGCTAAGAATACGTTATTGCTGTCAGTCATTGCTCTAGCTATTTTCTACAATATTGCAGACATGTCGACTACATCAAACTCAAAAAAATATATTAAAGATACTGCTATTTGGGCTGCAAATAATTTACCACCCAATAGCTTAATAATGACTGATGACCAATTTATGCTCTATTATTTTGACCGTGAACAACCGACGTCTAACGTATGTGTTAAAAATATATTACAAAAAACAGCATTTACTATTAGGTATGAGAATAACCCAACTTTGAATAAAGGCTTCTGTGCAGCAGAGAAATCCAATGACTACAATTCTTACGATTACATACTTGTCGTTGAAAAAGAACGTCATCCTAAGTTGATTTCTTTTTTAAAAACCCTTAACTTAAAGCAAATTTACTATCAAGAGAATGTTCATCTAAACGATAGGGCAGCAGTTTATAAGGTGATTAAATAGAATATGACAGATTATTTGGGAGAGGGCTGGCAGCACCTATTAAGTAAAAACAACCTAGCGACTTACGCGTCTTTGTGGCAGTTGCAGGCTGATTGGTTTGAAGAACCAAACGTTCGCCGCGGCGGATGGAGCGGAGTTGTCAAAATCTCCTTAAAACAAGCTAATGATGACCCTTTGTTTATTTTTATAAAAAGACAAGAAAACCATCTAAGCCGCACTTGGCGTAATCCTATTAAAGGTACAGCCACATTTATTAGGGAATACAGAAATTTAAGGCTTTTCCAAAAGTATGGTATTCCAACACCAGAATTAGTATATTTTGCTACACGCTCTAATAATGGCAAGCCGCAAGCAATAATTGCAACTAAAGAGCTTGAAGGGTATCAGCCATTGGATGTCATACTACATAAATCAGGCTCTAGTATGATAGCTGGCTTTCAACATCGACAAGCTTTATTCAAGGAAACGGCTAAAGTCCTTTATCGTATGCATCAACATCGCTTACAACATAATAGTCTTCATCCCAAGCATATTTTTGCTAAGCCACTTGGCGATAGCTGGGATATCAAGATTATTGATTTGGAAAAAGCGAAGCGTCGTATATTCAAACACACCGCCACTCTGAGGGACTTAGCGACTTTAGGAGGTAAACTGGGAGAGTTGACAGACAAAGAACAAATCACCTTTTTAAGGGCATATGTCGATGAAGGAAAGCTATCGAACAAATCTAAAAAGCTCTGGTCTCAAATTGAAACTCGCATCCTAAAAAAAAGAAAAAAGAAAACTCTCGAACAAATCTAAAAAGCTCTGGTAACAAATTGAAACTTGCCTTCTTAAAAAAATCAAAACAATCTAAGCTTTTTATCACTTGCTATACTGTCGCTACTTTCAGTGACATTACTTATATTAAAAGATTCTCTTTATGATCGTATTAGGCTTATCCGGTGCTGTAAATCACGATGCTTCAGCAGCACTTTATATTAATGGAAAATTAATTGCTGCTGCTGAGGAAGAGCGTTTCCTACGAGATAAACATGCTAGAGGGAGAATGGCTTACCACGCTACGCTATTTTGTATCAAACAGGCAGGGATTTCACCTAAAGATATTGACGTCGTAGCTTTTCCATATTCAGAAATAGACTTGAAATCTCCGGCTCGCTGGCACTATGCAAAGCGTTACTGGTATGCACCTGACCGAGGGTTAACAGCGATATTTAATGGTAATAGGCGCTATAAACGCAATCATAAGAGTGTCATGAAATTACTCGATGACTTAGGGATCGGTAGCGACCGTGTTAAGTTTGTGCCTGTTGAACACCACTTAGCTCACGCAAGTAGTGCGTACCATTTAAGTGGTTTTAAAGAAAAAACTGCCATTATTGGCATTGATGGCAAAGGTGAGTATGCCACCACTTTTTTTGGTTACGGTGAAAATGGCAAGATCCATAAAATTAAAGAGTTTTATGATCCCGACTCCCTAGGTGGAATGTACGGCGCTCTGACTGAGTTCCTTGGCTTTGAAATGCTAGATGGTGAATTTAAGGTTATGGGGATGGCACCCTACGGTGACGCGACTCGATTTGACTTTTCACAGCTCATTGAATTTAGTGATGGTGAGTTTAAAGTCAATACTCAGCTTGTAAACACTCTAGGCACACGTCGATATAAAAAAGATGGTAAAGGTTATTTCTTCAGTAAAAAACTATTAGAATGGCTGGGACCAATGCGTGATGGCGATGAGATTGATGACCCTTATATCGATTACGCTGCTAGCATTCAAGACTTATTAGAAAAAACAGCACTCCATTTAATTGAGTATCACCTTGGTGATATTATTCGCGAGACTGGCAAAGTTTGTTTTGCTGGAGGTGTCGCGCTTAATGTAAAGCTAAACCAGCGAATTATTGCGATGGAAGGCGTTAAAGAACTCTTCGTTCAGCCAGCAGCTAGTGATGCTGGTACAGCCATTGGTGCCGCCAGCTTTGCCTCTCAAATGGCTGGGGTACCTGTTGAAAAAATGGAGCATGTCTATTTAGGCCCCTCATATACGACTCAAGAGTGTATCAATGCTTGTGAGGCTCATGAAAAAGATACTAGGTGGAGAAGGTTGGAAGATGTTTGCAAAGAAACAGCAAAACTTCTCCATGACGGTAACCCTATTTCTTGGTTTCAAGGCCGCATGGAATTTGGCCCCCGGGCACTGGGTAACAGAAGTATTTTAGGCAGCCCCAATCATTCTGGCGTTGCTGATCGTATTAATGCTCAAATTAAATATCGAGAACGCTGGCGCCCATTTTGCCCGAGTATTATTGATACTTCTGCATCTGAGATTTTACAAACAGAACATCCTAGTCCTTATATGACTTTCACTTTTGATGTTGCTGAAGAATGGAAATCACGTATACCCGAAGTGGTCCATGAAGATGGTACGGCCCGCGCTCAAATTGTCACTAAAGCCACTAACTCTCGTTACTATGAACTACTACAAGAAATGGAAAATCTTACAGGAAATGGCGTGCTGCTCAATACATCACTCAACCGCCGTGGCGAACCGATGGTATGCAGCCCAACTGATGCTTTGAATATGTTTTATGGCTCAGATCTTGAATATTTGGTAATGGAAGATATATTAGTTACTAAAGAATAGTCATCAACTGGCAGCTTTTATTACCAAAAAAAGATTCAAGATTAGGCTAGAGTCCATAAGCCAAGTCTGCAGTCAATAAACCTTGAGCTTACTGGTCTTATTTAGATAGTAATTGCTCTAACTGGCCTTGTAAGAGAGTATTTTCTGGGTAGTCTTTTTTCAACAAGGTTATAAATTTATTCCATTTTCGAATCATTTTAATTTTACCAAAATAACGGTAATAACTGCCAATTGGGATGACGTCTGAATTACCAATATTATCAATGATAACTGCGACACCATTCTGCTCATCTTGACGCTGATAGATAATATTTTTAGGCTTAATAGACATCGTGATAATATTATACCGAAATAAATACACTTTTAATGCTTGCAAGGATGTGATGAGACCTTGAAGATTTTGCTTGGTCAATTCAGAAGAACTGAAATAAATTTCAAAAGTTTTTCCCACTTCGCCATCAGCATCTCTAACTAGGTCAAAGACAGCTCCAGCTCCCATTGAGGTCTCTTCAACCCCATAAAACTTTGGCAGCATTTCCCAGCCAATTTGACGTTTTTGTAGAAACTTATAATACGCTTGTTCTCTCCTTGTTTCTTCCTCTCCACGTAAAACGACAACTTTGATGCAGCGGTCAGAATCATCTGGGTGAATATAGCACTCCCTATGCAAGCCTTTTCCAATCATTGCTTCAGTTTTAAGCTCAATCAATTTTATAACCCTTTGGATTTTGAGTTTGCCAATGCCAAGCATCCATCACCATTTCGGACAATTCTTTTTCTGCTCGCCAGTTCAACTTCTCATTGGCAAGAGCAGGGTTCGCATAACATTCAGCTACATCACCAGATCTTCTATCAACTATTTCATAAATAATTTTATGGCCGCAGGCCTGTTCGAAAGCTTTAATAACTTCTATGACACTATGCCCATGCCCCGTACCCAAATTATAAACTTGGCAGCTTTCTCCCTTACTCCCATTTCCAACAATTTCTTGTAGTGCTTTAGTATGACCTTTTGCCAGATCTACAACATGAATATAATCACGAACACCAGTTCCATCGATAGTAGGGTAATCACCACCAAAAATGAGTACCTTATCCCTTTGCCCCATTGCCACTTGAGAAATATATGGCAATAAATTATTTGGGGTGCCATTAGGGGCCTCACCAATTAAACCACTCTCATGTGCACCTATTGGATTAAAGTATCTCAATAGCACAACTTTTATATGAGATGCATTAGCAACATCTCTTAAGATCTCTTCAATCATTAATTTCGTGCGACCATACGGGTTGGTCGCTCTAAGAGGAAACTGCTCCGTAACTGGAACTGTAGCAGGATCACCATAAACTGTAGCCGATGAACTGAACACAATATTTCTAACTGAAAACTGCTCTAGCATCTCAAGTAATACCAGAGTAGAAGATATATTATTTTGATAATACTCCAATGGCAGTCTACATGAATCTCCCACCGACTTAAGCCCTGCCAGATGGATAACGGCATCAATTGTATGCGTTTCAAAGACTGTCTTCACTCTAGCTTTATCTTGTAAGTTTATTTGATAAAATAACACGGTCTTTCCAGTTATTTTCTCAACTCTGTTTAATGCTTCTTGAGAACTATTAGATAAATTATCAATTACTAATACCTCAAGTCCAGCATCAAGGAGTTCTACACAGATATGACTACCTATATAACCTGCACCACCTGTTACTAATACAGTCTTAATTCTGCCTCTCCCTAATATTCTCATTGTTTTGCTTTGCTTCTGCCATTTGCTCAATAATAGCAGCTGCTTTTATCGGCATACTATATAAATCTTCTTGCTCTGCATAGGCTAAAGCATTCTTGGAAAAACCTTTTAATCGCATCTTATCGAGCATCGTTAGCAGCTTAAGTTCGAATTCATTTTGATTAAAAGGCCTATCTGTCACTAAGCCTGCTCTTGCATTCTTAACATGCTCTGCATAGCCACACTCACCTGCTACAAGAACGGGCAAACCTGAGGCTATTGCCTCTAAAATCACTGTGCCAGTATTTTCTTTACGTGCAGGGTGTAATAACAAGTCTGCACCAAGTAAAAACTGTGGTATGTCATCCCGACCACCAAAAAACTGTACTTGGTCAGCAATGGCTAATCGGTTTGCTTCTTTTTTATAAGGGCTGTTATCACCCTCACCTATAATAAATAAGCGTGTTTTTATCCGTAAATTTAATGGCAAATTGGCTATCGCATGAATTGACCTGTCTATGCCTTTCGTTTTAAATCCTGTACCAACTGCCAACATCAATAACTCGTTGTCAGCTATGCAGAATTGCGTGCGAAAATGCTGTCTCTGGTGCTGCCAGTCATCTGGTCTCCGCCTATTATCACTGATGCCTGGAGGCAACATAATTAACCTTTCATCAGGCGTATCATAATGTTTTTTAAACAGGTCTCGTTGAATGTCAGAAATCATTAATGATACGGTATGACTACTTTTGCTAAATACTCTATTTTCACACCTTGAATAAAACTTCACCCGAGGACTAAATTTTGCCAAACAGTAATCTCGCTGATTTTTGACCCGATCTAAATAACAAGGATCAGCTGCATAATAAATATCTAGATCTGGAATTTTATTAAAGCCAATCACCAAGTCATAATTCTCGCCCAGTAATTTTGACTTTAATTGTTCAATGTAGCTGGCAACTCTACTATGATTACTTCGCCCTTGAGTCTGAATTACTTCAATATTGAAACCTTCGGGCACATCCCCTTGACTCTCCATTACAAAAACATCCACCTGATAGCCATGAGCGCGACAAATACTCAGGATACTGACGAAGTCACGCGCCAAGCCTCCATAGGGGAAGAACTTATACAAGCAAACAGCTAATTTCATACAACATTCTCTTTTATCACGACATCATTGTATCTATTCTCTCCAATAGTTAATACATAAGATATTTTTATCTCTTTCCGTTATCATAAATTATTAACATTTAACAAAATTTAGAGATTAAATTTGTCTGAGATAACCTTTAGCATCATTATTCCTAGCTTTAATTATGCCCACTACTTATCAAGAGCTATCTCTTCTATACATCAGCAAACAAATAGTAACTACGAGATTCTAATTGTTGATGACGGTTCAACAGATAACACACGCCATATTTCCGAGCAATTGGTCTCGCAATATCCCAACCTTCACTACTACTATCAAGAAAACCGAGGCCCCGCAGCAGCCAGGAATCTAGGTGCGGTTAAAAGTATAGGTCGATATATAATCTTTCTTGATGCTGATGATGAGTTACTTCACGAGGCCCTTCACGAATACAAAATAATGATCGATGCCCACCCTAAAAGACATGTTTTTATTGGCGAACATGTCACCCAGACGACGACAGGAGTGCTCAAAAAAAGTACGCCACAAGACCTGAGAATAGAAGGAAAAGAACAACTATTCGCCGCCTATTTATTCGGAAAGGTTTCAATTTCTGCTGGTGCAATCGCAATACACCACTCTGTTTTTAAAAGTATTAAATTCCCAGAAGAACTCCGAAGCACCGAGGACATACCTTTTTATGCACAACTCTTAGCATCATTTGATACAGTATTTATAGCAAAACCTTTGGCTAAAATTCATAAACACGATGATAGCCTAAGGCATAATTACTATCATGGTGGCAACGTTGGTATGGCATTAGTTGACAGTATTTTTGATCCCTTAGTACTCCAGCCAAAACTCCAGAAATTTAAGCAACGCTATTACGTGAAAAGGTGCCTATCATTATCAGGCTTAGCTTTTCGTGCTGGTCAATATAGCCATAGTCGAAAGTGGTATTTAACAGCGGTTAAGACTGATAAGCGAGCTTTACTTAAACTTTCTCGGCTTAAAAGATTCATTGTAAGTTTTTTAAAAAATGATGTGCCTATAAAAAGTTCAGCTAAAAAATAATTGACCCAAGAATTTTTTTTATCTTAACGTCCCGCCAGTTTGCTAAGAAGCGTGCCTGATCTTTATAAAATGCTTTTTCAAAAGCGAAATCATATCGATGTTGCTTCATCGAATCCAAGTCAATTAATGTTATTTTTCCACTATCACCAATTAAAAAGTTGCTTGCTTTCAAGTCACCATGACTCACTTTTGCCTGTCTTAAGCAGCTAAAAATATGTTGAAACTGTTTCAACTCACTATCAGTTGGGACTCGCTGCTGATAAATAGAGGACAATTCCACAGCAGGTGTATATTCACAAATATAATATGCTGTATGCCGTAACCCAACAATCCTATTTTCAATGAACCCAATTGGATTAGCTGTAGATATACCCAATAACTTTAATAGATTGGCATTTTTCCATGACGCGGCTGCTCGACTTGCTCTAAAGCAACGACGCATGAAATGCCATTTACTTTTTAGATTATAGCGTTTAATGACCAGTTGCCTCCCCGCCACTTCTGCCCGAACTATAGTTGCTGACTTACCTTCTTTTAATAATTCACCTTCAGCAACAATTTTTTCAATATCTAATATGAAAGACTCAACCTCACCACTAAGGAAGTCACTATTAAAGGCCCACTGTCGGCTTGCATTATTTTGATAAATTGTATCTGTACAATTTCTGAAACATTTCTTTAGGTAATTATTTTTACGTTTCTGCCATGCCTTATTTGTGAGCTGAGCAAGGCGTGCACGCGCTCTATTGTTATAGCCAGAACCTCGCTCTCGATAATATTGCTCTATATGAGGGTGTAATAAACCTCTCTCATCAAATGTAAACTGTGCAATCAATCGCGCAATATTGTTCAGGCTTGATATCTCATTTAGTCCTTGACCAGGGCGTTGTTTTTTTATTGACCCCAAATCTATTAAGTACAACTTACTATCCGCTAATAAGAAATTGTCCAAATGAATGTCATTTTGATAGATTCCATAGGAATGTAACTTACTAATACAGTTGAATAAAGCACCTAACTGCTCATTTCGGCGGGAATCATCAAGTTGTAATAATGTTTCCCCATTATTGCAAAACTGGTAAGCAACCATCAAACAGCCCTGCTGGTTATAGCCTGAAAATAACCTTTCAGGAACCAATACTCCCGCTTGTTTCGCCAGTTGATAACCTTGATATTCACGTTCTAATTCACGTTGCCCCTTTTTTGCCGATGCAAAAAATTTGACAATAGCGTGATGTCGTTTAGATTTAGCCTCAACAACTAAGCGCTTGCCCGGCAATAAACGTAGTACTTTTTGACATTCAAATGATTCTTCAAGTGCTTGGATCGTAAAGGGCACAATAAGATTTTTTTGCCCTTGTAAAAAGCTCCTGATCGGATTGAGTTCTTGATTGATTGCAGCATCATTTGCAGATCGCATTTTATCGGCTCGAAACCTAACTTTATTCCAAAAACCACCCTGTTTAGAAATAATGTCATGCAAATTAAGTCCGGAGTATGTTTTTGCAAAACGAATTAAGTCACGACTAGTTAAAGAAACATCCATTGCAGAAAAATATAAAGCGCCTATATCTTTAACTAACCACCGTTGCTCAACTTTCCCTGTCTGCCGAATTATTGCTCTGTGTAAATCAATCAGAAATAACTTCGTATCAGCAGTAAATGTATTATGTTCAACAAAACCTTTATCTAGCAAAAAGTGACAAAGATAGTAATCCCGATGGTTCATACCATTTTCATGCATGGTTTTGCTTGTGAGAGCCAACCTCTCAATCAAAGCCTTTTTAGTATTAAAAGTCGGTGGTTTCTCAGTCCAATATTGACCAAGCTGCTCAAGACTGACGGTATCACTTAAGTCATCGGTAATGACAAATGATTCTATCTTCGCTGGGTTAAAGCCTCGCTTCCCATACCCCGCTATAGTCATGGTATCAATATCATGCTTTTCTAAGAACTTAATAGCTTCCCATTCATTTTTCGCACTGATAATTGGTTTACGAAATTGTAATAAATTTTTGACGATTTCGAGCCAACCTACACCTTGATGATATTTAAGAAAATAACTTTTCCCGGTAACTTCAAATCGTAAGGTTCTTCGACCTTCTTTGTGGCGAAAAATATCACCTTTTAACTGCTTTACCGCGGAGAAAACATCTTCTCCTCGCCATAACTTTCCTAGGTCCAACCGAAGGTAAATGTCCGATAACTTCATTGTATTTTAGGCAAGGTCTCTGTTATTTAAAAATTATGCTGCGAGCTTATTACACAACATATATTATATAATCTATATTCAGTACTAAATAATACCATCTGACCAGTATAAAGAGGTAAATCGTGTCATTTAAATCTACTGTTATTCGCCACCAAATTATGGTTGAAGGTCTCCTTTCTCTTGAGCAACAAATTAATGATCTCGTTGATAAAGTTGAAAACACCCTTGCAGATGGAAATAAAGTGTTATTTTTTGGTAATGGTGGCAGTGCATCTGATGCTCAGCACTTAGCCGCAGAGTTTGTGGTGCGCTATTACAATCAGCGCGCGCCACTCGCAGCTATTGCGTTAACCACTGATACCTCTATTTTAACAGCTCACGGAAATGATTACAGTTTCGATACTATCTTTGATAGACAAATTCAAGCACTGGCAAAACCAGGAGATATTGCCATTGGTTTATCAACTTCAGGTAACAGTGCTAATGTTATTAATGGTCTTATCACTGCCAAAAATTCGGGCTGTTGGACCTGTGCTTTTACAGGTAAATCTGGAGGCAAACTACTAGATAGTGCAGACAGTTGCATTCAAGTTCCTACTGATGAAACAGCACGCGTTCAAGAAGGCCATATCATTATTGGCCATTGGTTGTGCGAAGCCTTGGATCAGCGCGTAAGCTGATTAGGGAATATATATGACACCTCAAATAATTTCATCAGATGTCGTTATTATTGGCGCAGGTATCGCCGGTTTATGGCTTCATAACCGTCTCAACCAAATGGGATTTCATGCTGTTTTATTAGAAAATGATACCATTGGAAATGCTCAAACCTTAAGCTCTCAGGGCATTATCCATGGCGGAGCTAAGTATGCACTCAATGGCATATTATCTAAAGCAACACAAGCGATAGGCGATATGCCCGCTCGCTGGCAAGATTGTTTATCAGGCAGAGGAGATGTTGATTTAACTGGAGTTAAGATTCTCGCTAAGCACCAATTGATGTGGTCAAAAGATAAATTATCATCTAAATTGTTATCTTTTTTTGCCAGCAAAGCTCTAGCTAGTAGAATGCAAACTGTCCCCAAATCAGAACGCCCTAACTTATTTCAGCATGCTGATTTTAAAGGTACACTCTATCAGCTTGATGAACCAGTTTTAGATATTCTTAGCGTTTTAAAATGTCTAGCAAAACCCAATCAAGACCGCATTCTCCACTACCCAAAAAACTGGCCAATAACATGGCATCACGAAGGTGAAAATATACAGTCTATCCAATTAGGTGACGATACCATCATCAAAGCACAACACTTTGTCCTCACGGCAGGTGAAGGTATTGAAAAAATATTGCGAACACTTAATTTTTCAAAGCCCGATATGCAACTTAGGCCACTACAAATGGTGTTATGCAAGGCAAAAGATAAAAAAAACTCCTTGCCAGCCATCTACGCTCATAGCCTTGGATCTGGTTCAAAACCAATAGCTACGATCTCAAGTCATGCTGATGATGAGGGTAATATTATTTGGTATATCGGTGGTAATATTGCTGAAGAAGGCATGAACAAACCTCTATCCCAACTGAGCGCTGAAGCAGAAAAACTCTTAGCACAAATTATGCCCTGGTATAAACTTCCTAAACTTTTATGGGCTGGACACTCTGTTAATCGAGCAGAGCCAAAACAATCAAGTCTCACCAGACCTGACAGCGCATTTGTCGACTCTAAACATAACGTCCATGTTGCTTGGCCTACAAAATTAGCGCTTGCGCCCGATTTGGCTGATCAAGTCATAAAACAACTCACAAAACAAAATTTACAGCGAAAAGTCCACAAAACCACTAATAAATTAAGCCCCGCTGTAATTGGTGACACCCTTTGGAATACCGCTTTCAAATGAGCGAATATTTAACACAAAGAAAAAAGATTGCTGAAACGGGCCTCTCCATCTCACCACTTGGCTTAGGAACTGTAAAGTTGGGACGTTCCGCAGGTGTAAAATACCCCAACACGTTTAAAATTCCAGATGACATGCAAACCCTCAACTTGCTATCTCAGGCTTCAGATTTGGGCATTAACTTAATTGATACGGCTCCCGCTTATGGCAATAGTGAGGAACGTCTTGGACAACTTCTTCCCAAACTCAATCAAGAATGGGTAATTGCTACCAAGGTTGGAGAACTCTTTAATGCTGATTTAGAACAGTCGCATTATAACTTCACAGCTGAATTCATTAAACAAAGTGTTGAGCAAAGTCTTAAAAACTTACGACGTGATGTGCTAGATATTGTATTAATTCATTCCGATGGTAATGACCAGCATCTTATTCAGCATCTAGGTGTCTTGGAGATCTTAAATGATTTGAAAAAGCAAGGACTTATTCGTGCAACTGGCATGTCAACTAAGACCATTGACGGGGGGTTATTAGCACTGCAACAGTCTGATATTACTATGGTTACGCACAATTTAGGCTACCAAAAAGAACAGGCAGTCCTTGATCAAGCAGCAGCTACTAATAAAGCAGTTTTTATTAAAAAGGCCCTAAACAGTGGACATTTAGCTAGCTTCTCTTCTGTTATCGACCCTGTGCAAGCTAGTTTTGACACTATTTATCAAAACTCAGCAGTCACAAGTATTGTTATTGGCACGATAACACCCAGCCACCTTATTAGTAACGTGAGTAAAGCAGTCAAAGCACTAAAAAAAGTTTATGACACCCGTACTGTTGAAATAACCCTTTAACTTCCCAATAGCAAATAGCTTCGCTTTAAGCGAGGTAAAAAGAGCAATGCTTTATGTTATTTGTTCTCTTCCAATCTTCTCGACAATTGCCGTAGTAGAACAATTATCTACCAGTCCCATTACCCTAACCTCACCACCATAACCTTCTACAATCTGCCAACCCACAACATTCCTTTTATCATAATCACCACCTTTAACTAGAATGTCTGGCTGGATTTCTTTTAATAAGGCCTCGGGTGTGTCACCTTTAAAGCAAGTAACCCAATCGACAGAAGATAAACCAGCTAAAACAGCTAATCTTCTATCTACGGAGTTTATCGGTCTTCCTTGACCTTTAAGCTTAGTAACAGATTCATCAGAATTTATAGCCAAAACCAAACGATCACCTTGGGCACGGGCTTGCTCTAAATAGCTTACATGGCCCGCATGAAGAATATCAAAGCAGCCATTAGTAAATACCACTTTTTCACCGCGTTTCTTTGCCTGTTGTAGTGATAGTTTGAGTTGTTCGACTGTAACGACACCAGCAATACTATGATCAGTATTATTATCACCCTGATGCCGTTCATATTCAGTTTTAAGTTCCGGTTCGCTTACTGTCGCAGTTCCAAGCTTACTGACTACAATACTGGCTGCTACATTGGCTAAGGTGACTGCCGTTTCAATTTCTTCACCTGCAGCCAACACAGCTGCAAGTGTTGAAATAACTGTATCGCCAGCCCCCGTAACATCGGATACTTCTTTAGCAATAGCAGGCAAATGAAATACAGCCTGATTGGGCCGAATGAGTGACATTCCATATTCACTACGCGTAATCAATAATGCTTTTATATTTAGTCTAGAGATCAATTTTTGTGCCTTTTCTATCAGATCTGATTCTGACTCTACCGTACCGACAATAGCTTCAAATTCTGTCATATTTGGAGTGATCAGGTCCGCACCCCTGTATTTACTAAAGTCATCACCTTTGGGATCAACCAGCACAGGTATCTCATGCTCCTTTGCCAGTTGAATCCAATGCTGAGGAGAAGTTAGTGTCCCTTTATTGTAATCAGACAGTATCATCACGGCAGTTTCAACGATTACATCCTCCACGATAGGTTTTAAGGCTTGCCATTCGTTGGGTGGAAATGGCATTTCAAAATCCATTCGTAATAATTGCTGGTGATTACTAATCACGCGACGCTTAATAATAGTATTGGTCGTTGAATAATGAAAAACACAGTCAACACCCACTGCATTAAGTCGTTGTTGTAATATATCAGCTGCTGGATCCTGACCTGTGATGCCGCAAACCATACATTTGGCACCAAGAGAGGCTATATTCATAGCAACATTAGCCGCCCCTCCAGGTAAGTCTTCTACACGTTCAACATTGACAATAGGGACAGGGGCTTCCGGTGAAATCCGTTTGACTTTACCGTGATAGAAACTATCTAACATTAAGTCGCCAATAACTAGTATTTGCTTACCTTGTAGATTGGGAAAAATAGGTTTCATAAAGGTCTGTTTTCACTCGCTCAAACGTAGTTATAAAATAATTATATAAGCTCATTGTGCGGGTAAAATGGCTTTGAGTCTATGCCAAGCCGTTTCGATTGATATCTCACTCATACATAACGGCTCCCCATTAATAGCTTCTGGTCTTGGGCAGGTCCTCTTGTAACACGGCGCACAACTCAATTCGCTAACAATATGATATTGATGTTGGCCTACTGTACCAACCAAATCTCTATCGGTTGCCCCATAAATTGTTTGAGCTGGGATGCCCGCTACAGCTGCCAAATGGGCTAGCCCTGTATCACTGCACATAGCACCATCGGCTCGAGATGTTAAAGCTGCGACTTCATTTAATGTAAGCCTAGGTAGCGCATAAGCTTGCTCATTCACAGCAGCAATCTGTTGAGCACGATGATGCTCCTCATCATTACCTGAGGGTAATAAAACAGAGTAGCCCTGTTCAACTACCTTACTTACTAGCCCCTGCCACGAGGCAAGTGGCCAAATTTTACTCAACCAGCTAGCATTGTGAACAAAGATCAAATATTTTTTCGGTAACACAAAGTTTAATTTTGGTAAATCATACTGCTCAAAGTCAACACAATAGTCCGGTGGCGTATCAGTTAAAGGATAAGCTAATGCTTGGGATAAGATTTGTCTGATTCTTTTTATTGCATGTTGGTTTGCAGGAATGGCATAGCGATGCTTGTATGCCTTGTAGGCAAATTTTTCGCGGCAATAACCCTTATCCAAACCATGGACCTCACCTTTGTAAAACCAAGATACCGTTGCACTTTTCATATTATTTTGGAGATCAATAACTAAATCATAGTCATGCTTGTTTAACTCACGGTTAAATTGACTAAACAGACCCTCTCTCCATGATTGAATGACATTTTTTTTCCACTGTCTGTGTGCTGTGGTAATTACATTTTTAACTGCAGGATGCCAAAGAGGGACTTCAGAAAAATTCTTATCAACAACCCAGTCAAACTCAATGTCAGGAATTGCTTTAAAAGCATCTGTCAATGCCGGTAAAGTATGCATGAGATCACCCATTGAGGTGAGCTTAATAATTAAAACTCGCATCATTTATGCTACTGAAACAGTCAAAGGTAGCTCTTGATGCTGCTGTAAAATCATTAAAAATGCATTAGGATCTTTAACTTGAGTCAGCTCCCCCTCACGTTGAAAATACTTATCTTCTAGCCGAGATAACCAAAAACGAAGCGCTGCCGCTCGTAATACTAAATTCCAATGTGTTCTTTCTGCCTTGGTTAAGGAGCGCTGCTGAATATAGGCAGACATCATAGCTTGGTAGCGTGTCGTCTCTAATAGACCAGTTTCATCCACGCACCAATCATTAATACTGATAGCTAAATCATATATTAAATACTCATCACAGGCATAATAAAAATCGATAATACCTTTTAATTCATCGCCATCAAATAAAGCATTATCTCGAAATAAGTCAGAATGAGTAAGGCCAAAAGGTAAATTTAATTCTCCATAGCCAGCTTGAAAGTGAAGTTCATCACTCATTATTTTAGCTGCGGTGCTACCCAGCAAGGGTAGTAGCTTTTCCGCTTTCTGTTGTCTCCACCGTCCGCCGCGTTGGGTAGTATGTCGTCTTCCAAATTGAAGCCCGGCAACATGCATTCGTCCTAGTACTCCACCAATCGCCTGACATTGACCAACACTTGCGACATCGCATACACCTCGGCCATCTAGTCGCTGGACTAAAGCTGCAGGTTTATTTGATAGCATTTTGAGGTAACGACCTTTTTTATCGGCTTTCGGGTGTGCAGAGGGAATGCCATTCTCGAAAAAGAATGTCATAACTTCTAGAAAATATCCCATTTCATCAAATTCATGCTGTTCGAACAAGGTTAAAACAAATTTACCTTGTTCAGTCGTAACGAAATAATTGGTATTTTCTATACCATCGCTAATGCCCTCGAAAGACAATAACTTGCCCACGGAATAGTCGCTCAAAAATGCGACTAGATCCTTGTGAGTTACTTTTGTATAAACTGACATAAAAAGTTAGTATCTTTACTTTCTTACCACTTAAGCAAGA
>CAJWKF010000016.1 GCA_913042265.1 uncultured Gammaproteobacteria bacterium | reverse complement strand
AGGAAATAATGCGCAATTGGCAAGAGTGTTAGGTTTAAAAACCGACAGCATGATTTTAGGGACAGGCGAACCTGCAATAGGTCTGTCAGGCCATTTTTCTTCACTAAAGACAATACCTGAATTTGTTACTGAATTAAGCCAAAGCCTAGGGCGTACTCCGCTTGTCATTAAAGGACACGACCGACCGATGAAAACAATTGGATGGTGCACCGGTGCGGCTCAAGGATATATTGAACAAGCTTCAGAGATGGGACTTGATGCATACTTGAGTGGTGAAGTATCAGAACAGACTGCTCACTTGGCACGTGAACTGGGGATTAACTATTTTGCGGCAGGACATCATGCAACAGAGCGATATGGGGTTGAGGCTCTTGGCGCTCACTTGTCTGATAAATTTGATATACAACATCAGTTTATTGATATTGATAATCCAGTATAGTACTGAGAATCTGTAGTAATTAAATAGACATAAAAAAGTGAC
This sequence comes from uncultured Gammaproteobacteria bacterium, assembly GCA_913042265.1. Classification (GTDB taxonomy): domain Bacteria; phylum Pseudomonadota; class Gammaproteobacteria; order Nitrosococcales; family Methylophagaceae. Next base: position 18,845 of record CAJWKF010000016.1, on the reverse strand, counting down.
AATAAAATTGATGAACAAAAAAAAATCTTATTTTCAGATAACTTTATTGCGAGGAAAAGAATTAGCCATGTATGAGCTAAACTTTCGCAACGAAGTGGCAAGGACAGACTAAAAATGGCTGAGGATATCTTAGCGGGAAAAAAAATTGTTCTAGGAGTTTCTGGGAGTATCGCAGCCTATAAAGCTGCTGAGATAATTCGCCTCTGCCGAAAAGCGGGAGCGGAGGTGAAAGTTGTAATGACGAGGGGTGCGTGTGAATTTATCACGCCGCTTACTTTGCAGACTTTAAGTGGTAGCCCCGTTGCCATGGATTTATTAGATGCTGATGAAGAATCAGCCATGGGGCATATAACGCTGGCAAGGTGGGCAGATTGGGTGCTTATTGCACCTGCCAGTGCCAATACAATGGCTAGGATAGTGCAGGGAAGGACCGAAGATCTTTTATCTGCACTATGTTTAGCAACAGAAGCACCTATTGCCCTTGCGCCCGCGATGAATAACAAAATGTGGACTCACAAAGCGACGCAACAAAATTTGGCTGTTTTATCAGGGAGAGGAAATTATATTCTTGGTCCTGCTAGTGGAGAGCAAGCCTGTGGGGAGGAGGGTGAAGGTCGATTATTAGAACCTGAACAGATTATTGCTTTGTTATCGCAGTTGATGGTGCCAAAAAGATTAGTTGGTAATCGAGTTGTTGTTACTGCAGGCCCAACCCATGAACCAATAGATCCAGTCAGGTATATTGGTAACAGAAGCTCTGGCAAGATGGGGTTTGAATTAGCTTGCGCTGCTGTTGAAGCCGGTGCTGAAGTGATATTAATAACGGGACCCGTTCATTTAACAACGCCATCAGCGGTATGTCGTATTGATGTTGAAACCGCACAGCAAATGTATGATGCTGTCATGGATATCAGCGATGCTGATATTGTGATTGGTTGCGCTGCTGTCGCTGATTATAGGCCCGCTGAATATCAGGATAAGAAGATTAAAAAAGCAGACTCAGAATGCTCGTCACTAGCATTAATAAAAAATCACGACATCTTAGCTGCAGTTTCGCAGCGTAAAGAACAGCCCTTTGTCGTGGGGTTTGCTGCAGAGACAGACAATTTAGCTGAATATGCCAAGGATAAAATGAAAGCTAAAAACCTGGACATGGTGGCTGCTAACCTGATAGGTAAAGATATGGTATTTGGGTCAGATATGAATGCATTACAAGTATTTTGGTCGGAAGGCGAGCAGACAATGGCAACTGCATTCAAAAGCCACTTGGCAAGAGAGTTAATGACACTTATTATTGAGCGATATGATGCAAAAAATTCAATTAAAAATACTTGATTCGAGACTGGGCAATACAATTAAGTTGCCGGATTACGCAACAACGGGCTCTGCTGGGTTAGATTTACGTGCTTGTCTTGAGAGTAAAATAACTATTTCTCCACAAGAGACTGTCCTAATACCAACAGGGCTTGCTATATATATCAGTGACCCAACATTAGCTGCTGTGTTACTCCCGAGATCTGGATTAGGTCATAAACACGGTATCGTCTTAGGTAATTTAGTAGGGTTGATAGATAGTGACTATCAGGGGCAAGTGTTCGTATCCTGTTGGAATCGTGGACAAACGGCATTCGAAATAGATATTGGCGATAGAATTGCACAAATGGTTTTTGTACCAGTTGCACAAGTTGAATTTGAACATGTGAAAGATTTTACAAATTCAGAACGGGGCGAGGGTGGTTTTGGACACACTGGCCATCAATAGTAAAAGGTTTAGCTAAGATGCCAAAGACTGAATTAACTCCAGACATTGCTAAAACACAAGAAAATCTTCAAGATATCAGTATAAAGTTTAAGCAGCAGATGCTTTAAGTCAAACCGACAATAACCTTACTTTTTTAAAAAGATAATTAAATGAGTCTAAATACAGAGCGGGCCCCGAAAATTGCAAAAGTACTAACAGAAGCCTTGCCTTATATACAGAGGTTTTCTGGTAAAACACTGGTGATTAAATACGGCGGCAATGCCATGGTGGATGAAGACTTAAAAAATAGCTTTGCCCGTGATGTCGTCTTAATGAAAGCGGTAGGAATAAATCCTATTATAGTGCATGGAGGCGGTCCGCAAATTGGTCAGCTACTCGAGCGTATTGGCAAGAAAAGTCACTTTGTAGCAGGGATGCGCGTGACGGATAGTGAGACTATGGATATGGTTGAAATGGTTTTAGGTGGCCAAGTTAATAAAAGTATCGTTAGCCTAATCAACAACCATGGCGGACGAGCAGTAGGTTTAACAGGTAAAGATGGAGGAATGATTCGTGCTGAGAAGTTACATATTTCTCCAGATGACCCTGCAGTTGATGTCTCCGAAGTTATAGATCTAGGCCATGTAGGTAACGTTAAAAGCATTGATACTAGTGTCGTGGATATGTTGGTGAATAGTGACTTTATCCCAGTTATTGCACCAATCGGTGTTGGTGAAAACGGGCAGTCATATAATATAAATGCTGACTTGGTGGCGGGTAAACTAGCAGAAGTACTGAAAGCAGAAAAATTAATTTTATTAACTAATACTGCAGGGCTCCTCGATAAAAATGGTGAGTTATTAACTGGCTTAGACTCTGTTCAAGTGAATAAACTGATCGATGAAGGTATTATTTTTGGTGGTATGTTGCCCAAAGTTTCTTGTGCGCTAGCGGCGGTAAATTCAGGAGTATCCTCTGCGCACATTATTGATGGTCGAGTTCAACATGCAGCCTTACTAGAAATATTTACGGATGAAGGTGTTGGTACATTAATTCGTGGTGGAAAGGCGAATTAAATGACAGAAGAAGAAAAGCAAACACGAGCTGAAGTTAAAATGTCACGACGACAAGCAATTCTTGAGGCTTTGGCTGCAGAACTAGAGCATAATCCGGGCGAGCGTATAACCACAGCACAGTTGGCAAAAAGTTTAGGTGTATCAGAAGCTGCACTTTATCGCCATTTCCCTAGCAAAGCACGGATGTTTGAAGGGTTAATTGAGTTTGCGGAAGAGACTGTTTTCAGCCTGATTACTCAAATTTTACAACAAGAGGCCTGCACTGTAGTTCGTTGTGAAAAAATTATTTTACTGTTGCTGCAGTTTAGCGTTAAAAACCCTGGTATTAGTAGTATTTTAGTAGGGACAGCTCTGACAGGGGAAACAGAACGCCTAAGAAATCGTGTGAACCAGTTTTTTGAACGATTAGAAACACAATTTAGGCAGATATTGCGCGAAAAAGAATTAATGCTCCCGCAGGCCGGCGGGCAGCCAGTTAATGAGCTTGCGAGCTTATTACTGGCGGTCATTGAAGGCCATATGCAACAGTTTGTCCGCCGTGGATTTAGTCAGTCCCCACTTACAATTTGGGAAAAAGAGTGGCAGTTATTGGCACCTTCATTAAAGGCTTATCTATAACTTTAGCTGAAAGAATAGATTACTCAAGGGCAAATTTTTAAAAGCGAAAGTTCTCGGATAATTCCTATCGTAGTGTATTTTCGATAACTTCAAGTGCTTGCATTGGATTCTTTGCATTTGTAATAGGTCTTCCAATAACAAGGTAGTTACTACCTGCATCAACAGCCTGAATTGGAGTCATTGTTCGATGTTGGTCATCACTTTTACTATCAGCAGGCCGGATTCCGGGTGTAACTAATTGAAAGTCTTCTGTATGCCTAGTGCGCAGCAGCTTGGTCTCAAGTGGAGAACAAACGACACCGTCTAAACCACTTTTTTTAGCTAAATCAGCCAACTTTAGAACAGTGCTTTCAAGAGTGCCTACTAAGCCAATTTGCTTACATGTCTCTTCAGTCATACTAGTTAAAAGTGTGACACCTATTAGTAAAGGTCGGTGCGGTTTATCGCTGATTGCTTCACGGGCGGCAATCATCATATCTTGACCACCTAAGGTATGAACATTGATCATCCAAACACCAAGATCGGCGGCAACCCGGCAAGCTTTAGCTACTGTACTGGGAATGTCATGATATTTTAAATCTAAGAAAATATCAAAGCCCTTGGCAGTGAGTTTTTCAACGACTTTTGGGCCCGAGCATGTAAACAATTCTTTGCCTACTTTTAATTTGCACCGATCTGGATCAAGTTGATTAGCAAGGGAAATGGCCGAGGCTATTGTCGGGTAATCTAGAGCAACAATGATTTTAGAGTCAGACATAATGTTTCCCAGCGTTATCTAAATTATATAGATCCTACCTGAACTGTTTGTTAGAGATCGTAATTTTTGCTTTAACTCTGTTGATAAATGGTATTCTGTGGCTGAAATTTTTAGGAACAAATGATGGATTTTGATGTTTTAGCTAAAGATGGCAGTGCACGGCGTGGTCGTTTATATTTTCCTCGTGGCACAATTGAAACCCCAGCATTTATGCCGGTCGGTACGTATGGTTCAGTCAAGTCCATGACGCCAGAGGAAGTTTTAGCAACAGGAGCTGATATTATTCTGGGTAATACGTTTCATCTTATGTTGCGCCCTGGAACAGAAGTCATTAAAAAGCATGGAGATCTTCATAACTTTATGCACTGGCAGGGGCCTATTCTTACAGACTCGGGCGGTTTTCAAGTATTTAGTTTAGGCGACTTGAGAAAAATAACTGAAGAGGGTGTTCATTTCAGATCACCTATAAACGGCAGTAAAGTGTTTATGGGGCCTGAAGAATCAATGCAAGTGCAACGGGACCTTGGTAGTGACATTGTGATGATTTTTGATGAGTGCACGCCCTATCCTGCAGATGAAGAAGTAGCTGAAAAATCCATGAAGCTATCACTACGATGGGCAAGGCGTAGTAAAGACGCTCACGGTGATAACCCATCAGCTCTATTTGGAATTATACAAGGCGGGATGTTTGAAGAATTACGTGATATTTCCCTCGAAAGCCTGATGGAAATAGGTTTTGATGGATATGCTATCGGTGGATTGTCGGTAGGTGAACCTAAAAAAGACATGCTCAGAATACTTGAGCATTTATCGACAAAATTGCCAGTAGACAAACCTCATTACCTAATGGGTGTTGGTCGGCCTGAAGATTTAGTTGAAGCAGTTGCAAGGGGGATCGATATGTTCGATTGCGTTATGCCGACACGTAATGCGCGCAATGGTCACTTATTTGTCCATCATGGTGTGATTAAAATTAGAAATAGTCGTTACAAGACCGATACAGAGCCATTAGACCATAAGTGTGATTGTTATACCTGTCGAAACTATACTCGTGCATACCTCCATCATCTTGAGCGTACTGGTGAGATGCTAGGCCCGCGCTTGAATACCATTCATAATTTACATTATTATCAAACATTGATGTCTGGCTTACGAGATGCAATTGCTGGCGGGACATTGGCACAATTTACTGAGGACTTTTATGGCATGCGCTGATAGGAAAGTTGAAATAGACTCAATCAACTATCGTGGCCAGTAACGCTGTGTCATAATCGCACTCCTTTTTAAAATAACACGCTCGGTATTGAGGAATTATGATGGATTTTTTTATTTCGCCAGCATTTGCTGAAGGTGGACAGGTGGGAAATGCAGGTTTATTAGACTTTATCTTCCCAGTTGCTTTATTAGTATTATTCTATTTTATGTTAGTGAGGCCACAATCTAAACGTGCGAAAGAGCATCGTGAAATGCAATCAGCATTAACGAAAGGCGATGAGATAGTGACTGATGGTGGTTTGATGGGGAAAATTGTCGATGTTGGTGATCATGCGATCTTAGTGCAACTGGCGGATAACCTAGAAGTTAAAGTTCGTCGTGAAGCTATTAGCTCAGTGTTACCAAAAGGCACACTGAAAAAATTATAGGACAGGCGGTTAGCTTCAAAGAATAAACGCTATAGAGCGTTTTTAGGATACCAAATATGAACCATTATCCCATGTGGAAAAACGTTCTGGTCATCGCAGTCATATTTTTAGGTGGCTTTTTTGCGATGCCGAACCTTTATGATAAAGATGCTGCGGTACAAGTATCAGCAGGCCGCTATGGTAAAGTTGATTTAGCATTAATGAGTAAGGTTGAGTCGGCTTTGAAGGCCCAGTCAGTCGCTTACATGGGCGCTGAGTTACAAGGCGATAGACTACTTGTTCGACTTGCGGATTCGACCACTCAGCTTAAAGCAAAAAAAATTCTTGATGAAACTATCAAAGGTGACTATACGATTGCCTTAAACTTGGCTTCTACGACACCACCATGGTTATCAGGGATGGGTGCAGAGGCGATGAATTTAGGCTTAGATCTTCGTGGAGGGGTTCATTTCTTGATGGATGTTGATATGGACGCTGCCATCAAGAAAGCACTGGAAGGCCTAGCTAGCGAGTTTCGTGGCTTATTAAGAGATGAAAAAATACGTTACAAGAGAATTCAGACTGAAGCTGACCATGTGGTTATTGGTTTCCGCAACAGTGAACACCGCGACATGGCATTAGCTAAAATTTCTAGCGAATATAATGAGCTAGTGGTCGAGGCTCAGGATATGGGTACTACACCTTCATTAGTTGTCCGCCTTACAGAAGTTACTATTCGTGAAACTAAGACAACAGCGCTACAGCAAAATATAATCACTCTGCGTAATAGAATTAATGAATTGGGTGTTGCAGAACCGACAGTCCAACAACAAGGTGACAGTCGAATTGTTGTACAGCTACCGGGTGTACAAGATACGGCACAGGCCAAAAAGATACTGGGAGGGACTGCCACTCTTGAATTTCGTTTAGTGGATTTTGAACATGATGTACAAGATGCAGTCAAAGGCCGTGTCCCTGCGACCTCAAAAATTTATTACCACCGAGATGGAAGACCTTATTTATTACAAAAGCGGGTTATGCTAACCGGTGACCATATAATCAACTCGGGGTCTACATTAGATTCAGAGACAGGTACCCCCACTGTCTCTGTAACACTTGACGGCAAAGGGGCTCGTATTTTCAGCAAGGTCACAGGAGATAATATCGGCAATCCGATGGCTGTTGTTTTGATTGAATCTAAAACAGAGATGCGTAAAGTAGGTGGGAAACTGACGAAGGTAAAACGCATAGATGCAAAAATTATTAGTGTAGCTACGATTCGTGATCAACTTAGTAAAAAGTTTCAAATTACAGGTTTAGACTCGGGAGCAGAAGCTAGTGAACTTGCTCTGTTACTTCGCGCAGGTGCACTTGCTGCACCGATTGAAATTGTTGAAGAGCGAACGGTGGGGCCAAGTTTAGGTCAAGATAATATCGATAAAGGTTTTCAGTCGGTGATGATTGGATTCGCTTTTGTATTGGTGTTCATGGTGATTTGGTATCGTGTTTTTGGCGCAGTGGCTAATATTGCTTTAGCAGCGAATTTAATCCTTATTGTAGCTTTACTATCTCTACTACAAGCCACGCTAACACTGCCTGGCATAGCTGGAATCGTACTAACGGTGGGTATGGCAGTAGATGCTAATGTACTTATCTTTGAACGTATTCGTGAAGAACTTCGTCTTGGGAATAGCCCTCAGGCAAGTATCGATGTGGGTTACAGTAAGGCATTCTCTACAATTGCCGATGCAAATATCACAACATTAATAGCGGCTGTCGTCCTCTTTGGGTTTGGGACTGGCTCGATAAAAGGCTTTGCTGTGACCTTGTCGTTGGGGATATTGACATCGATGTTCACGGCGATCATGGGGACTCGTGCTGTTGTTAACAGTCTTTATGGTGGAAAGCACCGTCCTAAGTTGTCAATTTGAGGTTAAGTTATGCAGATTTTGGATAAAAAAACTGATTTTAATTTCATGTCAAAACGGAAAGTTGCAGCCGTTTTCTCTATATTATTACTATTGAGCTCAATTACATCCCTAGTAATGCAAGGCCTTAATTTTGGCATTGATTTTACTGGCGGCACGATGATAGAGCTTTCTTATAAAGAAGAAGCGAAATTAGGGAGTATCCGATCAACATTAGAAAAAAATGGCTATGGTGATGCGATTGTACAAAATTTTGGTTCAATCCATGATGTCTTAATCCGCTTGCCTATATTAGAAACTGAAAACATGGCGGAGCTCAGCAATAAAATTGTGGCAACATTACAATCAGGGCACGAGTCCAAGATTGATGTGCGTAGGGTCGAGTTTGTAGGTCCACAAGTTGGAGAAGAACTAACAGAGCAAGGCGGATTAGCAATGCTCTATGCGTTAATAGGCATTTTGATTTATGTGTCTTTACGGTTCGAATATCGCTTTGCGATTGGTTCGGTCGTAGCCTTAGTACATGATGTACTTTTGACACTTGGCTTTTTCTCTATTTTACAACTAGAATTCGACTTAACGGTATTAGCTGCAATTCTAGCTATTATAGGATACTCACTTAATGACACGATCGTTGTTTTTGATCGGATTAGGGAGACCTTCCTCAAAATGCGTAAAGGTACGTCAGAAGTGATTATTAACAGAGCTTTAAACGATACATTGAGCCGTACATTAATGACATCAGCCACGACTTTATTGGTAGTCACATCACTATTTATCTTTGGTGGTGAAGTAATTCATGCTTTCTCTATTGCCCTAATGTTAGGTATTGTGGTGGGTACTTATTCATCAATCTATATTGCGAGTAACACTGTTTTATCAATGGGCGTAAGCAAAGCCGATCTAATGCCCCCTGAGAAAGATGGCGAGCAGGATATTAATGAGGATGGTAGTCAAGTTTAATTAAGGTGAGCAAGATATAAAAATTAAACTCAATATTAAGCTTTGCAACTAGCTAGCCACTTTATCGGCCATGGTCAGTTCCATAAGAGCCCTAAAGCTTGAATGATTAATGAGACATAGCTGATTATTTCTTCATTTTTATAAGCGCACTATGATTAATACTCAGACTAGATTGAAAAGTGTCATTAATAATAAGCTAGTGAAACGTATTATGTAATATCTAATTAATCAAACTCTTGTCCTTTGAATTCTTTGAATACAATCGGTTCAGGAGCACTGTCAGTAGCTTTATAATATTCGGTTAATTCAGTTCTTCATAAACAAACTTTATTTAAGGTGTTAATGTATAGATATAGTGACTTGGATTGCAGTTATGTCGTTTGGTTCACTTTATTATCAAGGCTATGGCCATCAGGTTCTAAACGGTAGAAAATAGTAATAATATGCATATACATATACTTGGCATTTGTGGGACATTTATGGGAGGGGTTGCCCTATTAGCTCGCTCACTTGGAATGAAGGTGTCAGGTTCAGATGCGAACGTGTATCCGCCAATGAGTGAACAGCTCGAAGCAGCAGGAATTGAACTTCAGGAAGGCTATTTAGCTGAGCATATGAACCCAAAACCAGATTTAGTGGTGATGGGCAACGCATTGTCCCGAGGCAACCCGGCGGTGGAATATGTATTAAATGAAGGCCTAGCCTATACTTCAGGACCGCAGTGGCTTGCAGACAATGTATTGAAAGATAGATGGGTGCTTGCAGTATCAGGAACTCATGGCAAAACAACAACAAGTAGTATACTCGCCTGGGTATTAGAAGATGCGGGTTTGGCTCCAGGTTTTTTAATAGGTGGAGTTCCAGGTAATTTTGGAGAAACAGCACGCTTAGGTGATACGCCATTTTTTGTGATCGAAGCTGATGAATATGACACAGCATTTTTTGATAAACGCTCTAAATTTGTTCATTATCATCCGCGGACTTTAGTTGTTAATAACCTAGAATTTGATCACGCTGATATTTTTGATGATTTAGCTGCGATCCAAAAGCAATTTCATCATCTGATCAGAACGGTACCTTCAGAAGGGCTGATTATCGTTCCACCTGATGAGGTTGAGATTGATGAGACTCTTTCCATGGGATGCTGGTCAAAAAAGCAAACAGTGGGGTTGGGGGCTGGAGACATGCAAGCTATTGACGTGAGTGCTGACGGAAGTGAATTTGAAATACAGTACCAAGGGAAATATCAAGCCAAAGTCAATTGGTCGATGTTGGGTCAGCATAATGTAAGTAATGCATTAGCAGCGATTGCAGCAGCAAGACATGTTGGCGTTAATATTTCTCAGGCTTGTAAAGCTTTGGCGACATTTAAAGGTATTAAACGTCGTATGGAGCTGTATGGCGAAGTCAAAGGAATCCGAGTTTACGATGACTTTGCCCATCACCCTACGGCCATCGAGTCGACAATAAAGGGCTTGAAAGCAAACATCGGTGAAAGGAAATTAATTGCTATTTTAGAACTACGTTCCAATACGATGAGAATGGGAGTTCATAAAGAGAGTCTTGCCAATTGCTTGCAAGTGGCAGATCGTGTGATATTGTTTAACCAGTCGGCAATGGACTGGTCGCTATCAACTGTACAACAACAGCTGGGTGAGAAAGCTACTGTTGAGAAGAGCATCGATGATATTGTAGGTTTAATTCGTGATGAAGCGATGCGGGGTGACGAAATATTGATTATGAGTAATGGTGGCTTTGGTGGTATTCACCAAAAAATTCTTACGGTATTGGCAAAACGATGATAGATAATAAACAAATTGCAATTGCGTTGACTGGTGCATCAGGTGCGGTTTATAGCCAGCGATTATTAGAGATAACATTGGGGCAAGGTTTTACGGTCCACTTGATGGTGTCTGCAGCTGCAAGGATCTTATTTTCTGATGAGTTGGGTTGGAAATTACCTTCCAGAGCTAGTGATGTACACAAATTTATAGTGGGTGAGTTTGGGTGTAATCTTGATCAGGTTAAAGTCTATGGTGAACAACAGTGGAGCTCACCATTGGCAAGTGGCTCGCACTCGGTCGGAGTCATGATTGTTTGCCCTTGCACTATGGGAACGCTCTCTTCTATAGCCTGCGGTAGCAGTGACAACCTAATCAATCGCGCAGCTGATGTCATGATAAAAGAAAATAGGCAACTCATTATCGTGCCGAGAGAAACTCCTTTTTCGGCGATTCATCTTGAAAATATGCTTAAACTAGCGCGATTAGGCGTCTGTATTTTGCCTCCAAATCCAGGATTTTACTTTAAACCAACACAGTTAAGCGAGATCGTCGATTTTGTCGTTGCAAAAATATTAGACCAAGCAGGTATTGAGCATAATATTGCACCGCGTTGGGGAGAAGAATCAGCTTAAAACTAGGCTTCAGTATCATCAAAATATTACAACGGGTCGGAAATCGGATATGTCAGATATAGAAATTGCACAACAAGCCGTGATGGCGGACATTACGACATTAGCAGAAAAAAAACTAGGGTTAAAACCTGATAAGTTAGAGAGCTATGGCCGTTATAAAGCCAAGGTGCCACTAGATGTTTTAGATGAACTATCTGCACAACCCGATGGAAAATTGATTTTAGTTACGGCTATCAGCCCAACGCCCGCCGGTGAGGGTAAAACCACTACAACAATTGGTCTCAGCGATGCATTGAACCGTATTGGGAAAAAGTCGATGGTGTGTATCCGAGAGCCTGCAATGGGTCCATGCTTCGGAATGAAAGGGGGCGCTGCTGGAGGTGGTTATGCTCAAGTTGTTCCTATGGAAGATATTAATTTACATTTCACCGGCGATTTACATGCAATCAGTGCCGCCCACAATCTACTTTCAGCAATGATCGATAATCATCTTCACCATGGGAACACATTGGATTTAGATGTCAGACGGATTACCTGGGGCCGAGTCATTGACATGAACGATCGCTCACTGAGAGACATTACGGTCGGTTTGGGTGGAAATTCTAATGGTTTCCCACGTCAGGATCGTTTCGATATTGTGGTCGCGTCTGAAGTTATGGCTATTTTGTGCTTATCTAATTCTCTAAGTGAATTAAAAAGCAGGATTAGTAATATTTTGATTGGTTATTCTCGCGACGGTACTGCTCGTTTTGCCGAAGACTTGAATGCTCATGGAGCGATGGCAACGTTATTAAAAGATGCCATAAAGCCAAATCTAGTACAAACATTAGAAAATAATCCTGCTTTTGTCCATGGTGGGCCCTTTGCCAATATTGCTCACGGTTGTAATTCAGTGCTAGCTACTAAAATGGCCTTAAAGTTGAGTGATTATGTAGTCACAGAAGCCGGGTTTGGTGCAGACCTTGGAGCAGAGAAGTTTATTGATATTAAATGCCGAAAATCTGGTTTAAAACCAAATATGGCTATTATTGTTGCAACAGTGAAAGCCCTAAAGTATCACGGTGGTGTTGATGCGGCAGACTTGGCTAAGGAAAACATGAAAGCCTTAGAAAAAGGCATGGCGAACCTAGAGCGTCACCTCGATAATTTACAGCAGCACTTTGGTTTGCGCTGTATTGTTGCCATCAATCATTTCTCTCAGGATACGGATGATGAATTAGTACTGATTAAAAATGCCATTGAAGCTTTAGGAGCTGAAGCCGTTATTGCTAGACATTGGGCCAATGGTGGCAAGGGGGCAGAGGAGTTAGCGCATCGAGTTGTCTCTATACTTGATGAGGATAATGATAGCTTTCATTATCTTTATGAAGATAATGAGTCGTTGTGGGAGAAAATCACTACCGTTGCTACTAAAATTTATCAAGCTGGTGAGGTGGTTGCGGATAAAAGAGTTCACGATAAATTAGCAGCTTTTAGTGAAACCCATAGTCACATTCCTGTCTGTATGGCTAAAACACCTTACTCCTTTAGTAGCGATCCAACCCAGCGTGGTACGGTGTTAAATCACACCATGACTATTCGAGATGTTCGCTTATCTAGAGGCGCAGAGTTTCTTGTGGTTTTTTGTGGAGATATCATGACTATGCCGGGTTTACCTAGGCGACCGGCAAGTGAACGTATAGACATTGATGATGATGGTGTGGTCAGTGGGTTGTTTTAATCCTTTACCTTCTATAGCAGATTAGGCTACTCTTAGCCGTTGATTTAATAAATTAAGGAGTTCCGCTGTGTTTAAATACGCCGCCGATCGTCTGCCTGTTGCAATTATTCTTTTGCTCAGTGTGGTCGATTTTAGTTTGTATTTCCTAGTTGAAAATGTTTGGCTCTTAGCGCTATTTTGGATAGTGATGATAGTGCCCAAGGGTAAGATTTGTGGTTGGAATCATCACCATCAACACACGCTTACGTTTAAACAACGAGGGTTAAATCGAATATTAGAATTTTTCTATGCACTGCACACAGGGGTTACCACTAACCTATGGATGCTGCATCACGTGTTGGGGCATCATCCAAACTTTATGGATCAAACCAAAGATGAAAGTCGGTGGACGACTGATGCTGGTGAAAAAATGGGCGAACTTGAATACACCTTCAGCGTAGCAAAGACTGCCTACTCCCGAGGTTACGAAGTCGGTGAGCGCTATCCTAAGCTGCAACAGATATACGTGCTGTATACAACAATCACATTTTTTGCCGTTGCAGTGTTAACCTATTTTAATCCAGTAGCTACATTGTTTCTTTTCATTTTACCGATGATTGGTGGTTTATTACTCACTGCCTGGGCAACGTATGATCATCATGCGGGCTTGAGTACCGAGAATGAGTTTGAGGCTTCAAGAAATAACCTTAACCGGTTTTTCAATATCACAACAGGCAATCTGGGCTACCATACTGCACACCATCATCAGCAAGGAGTACATTGGTCGTTATTACCTGAACTTCATGAAAAAATAAAACATAAGATACCGCCACATTTAATTTACTATGCAGCACTGTAGCTCCACTAAATAGATAAGATTTATTGCATATAGAGGTGGAAAGTCTAATAAGTAAAGTTTGGAGCGAAGATTAATTTAAGCCTTGTCTCGATGTTTTTTAATTAAATCATAGGCTACTTGTATTTCTTGAGCTTGCTCCGTGGCAACTTTTATCATATCTTCCGGTACGCCCTGACCAATTAATTTATCGGGGTGATATTGGCTCATGAGTTTTCTGTATGCGCGCTTAATTTCTTGATCTGATTGTTCGGCTGTAACGCCTATTGCTTTGTATGCACCTTCTATGGAAGAGGCTGAAATTGGACTATCCTGACCAAACTGTGATTGGTTAAGTACCATATCGAGCATTTGTCTAAACTCAGAATCGCTATAACCTAAACGGTTGGCGACTTGTTTTAGAAAAACTTCTTCTTGTAAATCAACTTGCCCATCAGCTGCGGCCATGACGATTAAATACATTAATAAAACTTGTTTTAAATGAAGTGTTTGCCCACAATTTTCCATGAAATTGTTGAGGGTGGCATCAATGTGAAAGTTAGTATCGGAACCTAATTTAAACTGGCTTATTGCTTCTTGTCTATTTTCAGCCGACATGCCCATTTTTTGGATAAAATCTTCAACGTGGTTGACTTCATCTTTAGATATATGACCGTCGACTTTAGCTAATTTTCCCATCAGAAGAAAAGTCGTTTCAAGAAAAACTACCTTTCGCTGCCCAGTTGCTAGTGGATTGATGGCACCAAGGCCTAGCTCTTTGGCACGATCTATACCGCCACCAATGAAGTAACCGAAGAAAGTAAGTATAAAACTTCCAGTGAAATAATAAGCTGCAAAAGCAATAATATATTTAAACACGATAGGCCTTGATCAAATTAAGTGATGATTTAGTGCTTTTTAAAGCTGGATAATAATAAGAGAACACCAGAGATTCCTAGTAGGTAGCTGAGAATAGGAGTTTCCGCGACCATTATGACTTCACCGCCATCAAAGGCTTTAATAATTACTGCAGCAATAATAAATGCTGCACCACTGATGGTCGTCGTAGTGCGTTGGCTTGACTTACGAATTTCTTGTTGTATTTTCTCAAGATCTTTAGAGGATAACTGCACTTTGAGTTTACCCTCCTGCACTTGCTGACCAATGTCCTGAATTAGACGGGGAAGTGTCGGAAGTGTATGTAGCCAATTTGGGGCTTCTTGTTGTAAGGTTTTAAATGCAGCTTGTGGACTCGCTTTTTCCTTCATCCATTGCTCAAGAATCGGTTTTGCAGTTTGCCATAGATCTAAATCTGGATATAGCTGACGGCCTAAACCTTCAATATTTAATAGGGTTTTTTGTAATAAGACCAATTGAGGTTGCACTTCCATATTGAAGCGGCGCGCAGTTTGGAAAAGTCGTAATAGTAATTGTCCGAACGAAATCTCTTTCAAAGGTTTCGCAAAGATAGGTTCGCAGACACTACGAATAGCGGCTTCAAATTCATCAAGGCGTGTTCCTGCTGGTACCCAACCAGATTGAATGTGTAATTCAGCGACACGACGATAATCATGATTAAAAAAAGCTAAAAAGTTATCAGCTAAGTAGCGCTGATCATCTGGAGCCAACGTACCCATAATGCCAAAATCAATTGCAATATATTTTGGGTTATCTGGATCGGTCGCATCAACCATAATGTTACCGGGGTGCATATCAGCATGAAAAAAACTGTGTTTAAATATTTGAGTGAAAAATATTTCAACCCCAATTTCTGCTAGTCGGGCCAAGTTGACATTTTTAGCTTTTAGAGCGTCGATATCACCAATTGGAATACCGTATACCCGTTCTTGAACAAGTAATTTACTTTTGGTTAACGACCAATTAATGTCTGGGATGTATAAAATATCGGTATCTTCGAAGTTACGCTTTAGCTGGGATGCTGACGAAGCTTCACGCAGCATATCGAGTTCATCTAAGAGGTTTTTTTCTAGTTCAGCTACGACAGCTGTGGGCCTAAGGCGTTTACCTTCTGACCAAAAGCGCTCAGCAAGACCTGCGATAGTATAGAGTAAACCAACATCATGCTTAATAGTGTTTTCAATGTTGGGCCTGACCAGTTTCAGGATGACTTCTGAGCCATCAATTAATTGTCCAGCATGGACTTGTGCAATAGAGGCAGACGCTAAAGGATCTTCATCAATACGAGAGAAAAATTGACTAATATTTTCCTCACCATAGGCTTCTTTGATTAAAGACAGTGCTTGAGCATTACTAAAGGGTGCCACTTGGTCCTGTAATTTAGCCAGAGAATCAGCAATGTCATCAGGTAGTAAGTCACGGCGAGTTGACAGCAGTTGTCCAAACTTAACAAAGATAGGGCCAAGCTCTTCTAATGCTAAGCGAAGTCGTTCACCACGAGGTACTTTGTTGCTATGAGTGAGGCGATAAGGTGATAAATAACTGAGATAACGTAGTGGTCTTATCAGATGAGTTGTTTGAATTATGTCATCTAAACGATGCCTAGATAGGACATGATTGATTTGAATAAGCCTGAAGACTTGGCGTATTTTCATGGTTTTTTACCGGCTAATCGAGTAATGCGAGCGTTTAACCTGTCAATATCAGCCCGCAATGTGTCGATATCAGAAAGGTATTCTTTGATCTGGGATTGATCGGGTAAAATCTGTGACTCTTCACGCAAGTATTCTGCGACATTGAGTTGTACAGACTGGTGACTATTTTTTACCCAGTTATGAAGTTGGCGAATACCATGTGCAAGCGGGTATGCAAGAGTATCGCCAGTGACGCGGGCTAATTGCTGTTCCCAATCAAAGTCGAAGCCCTCTACTAAGTCACGCAATTGTTTTGCAAATTGTACATCGCCATGAATTTCAATATCAGCTGAAAATAGACTATCTGGATTACTCCCTAGCTTAACAAGTGTCAATACCTGACCAGCAACGGTCAAGTCTGTTGATTGTTCACTAATCAAGGATAACTTTAGCTGTTCCTGTTGAACTAAGACAAAAATTTTTTTATTAAGGTCAGTGATTTCTATCGCAATACTTCGATGATTAAAAGCAGTGAGCCTAGCCTGTGTTTCAGGATCTTGAGCCAGAGCAGCATTTATAGCTATTTCAAATGGTTTAAATAAATTATTCATTGTTTAAAACTTGTAACCGCGGTGCAAGGCAACAATCCCAGCAGTCATATTATGATAATCACAGTGTTCAAAACCAGCATTAGCCATCATCTTTTTGAGAGATGCTTGGTCAGGGTGCATACGTATCGATTCAGCCAAGTAACGGTAGCTTTCTTCATCATTTGACACAATACTTCCAATTTTTGGCAATAAATTAAAAGAATATAAATCATAAGCAGGGGCTAACCAATCCACAGGCTTGGAAAACTCAAGTACGAGCAATTGGCCACCTGGTTTAAGTACTCTGTACATGGAACGAAGAGCGGCATCCTTATCTGTAACATTACGCAAACCAAAAGCAATAGTAATACAGTCAAAACTATCTTCAGGAAAGGGTAGTGATTCTGCATTTGCTTGGACGTATTGAATATTATCAACTAGACCTTCATCTGTTAACCGATCACGGCCAACATTAAGCATGCTAGCATTAATATCAGCCAATACCACCTGACCAGAAGCTCCTACCATTTTGGAAAATTTCAGTGTTAAGTCGCCAGTACCTCCCGCAATATCTAACACTTTTGCACCACGGCGGACATTACTAGCCTGAAGAGTGAAGCGTTTCCACAAGCGATGAACGCCCATAGACATCAGATCATTCATTACGTCATATTTAGAGGCAACAGAATGAAAAACACCAGCAACATGCTGTTCTTTCTCTTTGACAGGGACTTCTTTAAAACCAAAATGTGTAGTGTGCTTAGTATTCAAAATAATGCCCTTATTTTTTCCGGTGATAACCGGCTTTAGCTAAACGGTCGAGATAGTGCTGCCAGCGCGGGACTTGTTCTATTGAAAGGTCACGCAAGTAATCCCATGTGAATAAACCACTATTATGCCCATCATCGAAGTGAATTTTAATTGCATAGTGACCTATAGGTTCGAGCTGTGTAATACCAATTTTCTCTTTGTTTATTTGTAAAATTTCTTGCCCAGGCCCATGGCCTTGAACTTCTGCAGAAGGTGAAGAGACACGTAAATACTCTGCAGTTAAGATATATGAATTATCAGCATAAACTAATTCGATTGTTCTAGACTGTTGGTGCAAAATTATATTATCAGGTGGTGAACCATTGGACATGATGTGCATTTAACCTTGTCTTGATTACAAAATTTTGAGTAATAAACCTTCGTAGGAAGGAAGTAATTGTGCTAATTGCAGCTAGTCCGAACAATTGTATATTACTCATCACCATAACTGTTGTTCCGTGAACATCTTATATCGTGTATTAAGTCTGGTGTTATTAATATACCCTAATATATTAGTGTTGCCTCCTGATTGATGATCGCCAAGCCCAAGTGCGATACTTAAACTAACTTAAAGACTTTGTTTATGACGATTATTAGGAGGATCGGAGGCGTCTCTTCATGTAAATTTTTATATTAAATAATATCAATAAGTGAGTATACTATGCGCTGTTTACATACGCAGTGATTATTGAAGAAACCCATTGTTAGTCCTGAACGAGGCTGGCAATCAGATTTATTTTGGTTGTAGCTTAATGGTTGACAGCGGACACTATTTTCCTAATAATGTCCTGTTTTCATGGAGGGATTCCCGAGTGGCCAAAGGGATCAGACTGTAAATCTGACGGCTCAGCCTTCGGAGGTTCGAATCCTCCTCCCTCCACCATGAAATTGTATATAGAGGTGGTACTTAGAGTTAAATGCGGGTGTAGTTCAATGGTAGAACTCCAGCCTTCCAAGCTGATCACGTGGGTTCGATTCCCATCACCCGCTCCATAATTAGTTTGGGAACAAGGCCCGCATAGCTCAGATGGTAGAGCGCATCCATGGTAAGGATGAGGTCATCAGTTCGATTCTGATTGTGGGCTCCATACTACCTTATGTTTTGAAATTGATTTAGGCAGGGTTTGTTCTGTCTTTTTTGTTTTTGTTATAAACTGATAATACTGACGAGGAGACTCTAGTCATGTCCAAAGAAAAATTTGAAAGAACGAAGCCGCATGTCAACGTAGGAACGATTG
>CAJWKF010000015.1 GCA_913042265.1 uncultured Gammaproteobacteria bacterium | reverse complement strand
GTACTGCCTTGGCTGCCATCGTACCGTATGTAATGATCTGTGAAACATGATCACGTCCATAATGTTCCGAGACGTATTCAATAACCTTGTCTCGCCCTTCCATACAGAAATCAACATCAAAATCCGGCAACGAAACTCGCTCTGGGTTCAGAAAGCGCTCAAATAACAGGTCATATTGCAAAGGATCGATATCAGTGATTTCCAAAGCATAAGCAACTAACGAACCCGCACCAGATCCCCTCCCTGGTCCAACAGGGATATCGTTGTTTTTGGCCCAATGTATAAAGTCTGCCACAATTAAGAAATAACCAGGGAAACCCATTTCATTAATTACATCTAACTCAATTTGCAAACGTTCATCGTATGTCTCTCTCTTGTCCTGACGTTCACTTTCTTGACCAAATAACGTGGCGAGACGCTTCTCCAATCCCTCACGAGATTCTTGTGTTAAAAATTGAGCAATCGTCATGCCTTCTGGCACGGGAAAATCAGGCAAGAAATGTTGGTCCAGACTCAATTGAACATTACACCGTTTTGCGATTTCTACAGTATTTTCAATCGCTTCTGGAATATCATTAAACAAAGCTATCATTTCTTCAGGGCTACGCAAGTATTGTTCCGTCGAATAATGTCTTGGTCTTCTTGGATCATCTAACAATCGTCCATCACTAATACAAACTTTAGCTTCATGGGCTTCAAATTGTTCCGCATCTATAAACCGGACATCATTAGTTGCAACAACTGGTAAATCAAATTCATGTGCTGTATCTAATGCTGCGTCAATATAACGCTCATCATCTTCACGACCAGTTCGCATTAACTCTAAATAGAGTCGATCTGGAAATAGCGAGGTCCATTGATTAACAATTGAATTTACTTCATCTTTTTGCTCATTTAATAGTGCCTTGGATAATAGACCCTCACGACTAGAAGCAATACAAATCAACCCATCAGTCTGTCCTTCGAGCCAAGAAAAATCTAGCATGGGCACACCTAAATGCTGCCCTTCAATATAAGCCCGGGACAATAAGCGGCAGAGATTGTGATAACCAATCATATTCTGACAAAGAACCACAAACCGGCTATTACCTTTGGTGTCAGCTTCATCTCGCAACCGAAGATCTGCGCCCAAAATAGGTTTAATACCGGCATTAATAGCGGCACTGTAAAATTTTACAGCTGCAAAGAAATTATGCTGATCTGTTAAAGCAACCGCTGGCATTCCGGCCTCAGATACAGCAGAAACTAAGGGTTTAATACGTATCAGTCCATCAATCAGTGAATAATCACTATGAAGGTGTAAGTGAACAAACTGTTCAGCCATAACTCAACTTATCCAAGTAATCATTGTGGGAAATTCACTCGACCTGGTTTAGCGTTTAGTCCCATTGTTGCTTCCACAATCGAACGTGCTTCTTTTTGACCCAGAGCAAAGGCATCTGCTTCAGTCATAGACGGACTAAACTCACCTGCTGAAGGTGACGATTCTTCATTTTGTTTTAGATAAAGCGTTTGAGTCGGATAAGCAAACTCAACACTAAGCTGCTTCGCTAGACGCAAAATATCAAGTAAGAAGCGGTGGCGCTCTCTTAACTCCATATTCCAATCCGGTGTTTCCCAAAAAACATAAACTAAGATATCCAAGGACGCAGCATTATATTCATTAAAGTAAACGTGATAGTAATCTTTACGCATATAGGGATGTAATTGAATTAACCCTCTAATTCCTTCACAAAAAGCATCGATCTTCTCAGGTGAAGTGTCATATGTTAGCCCTAATGTCGACTTCATACGTCGAAAGCGCCTAGCACCCATATTATCTATTTTAGTATTTGTTAGAAAAGAATTAGGCACTGTTATCAGTGAGTTATAAAATGTTCTTACTTTTGTGCTTCTAAAACCAACGCCTTCAACAGAACCTTCTACGTCACCAATGACGACCCAATCGCCTATTTGAAAAGGACGGTCAAGTAAAACTGTTAGTGAGCCAAAAAAGTTACCTAACAAATCCTTGGCTGCCAAAGCAAAAGCCAAGCCACCCAGTCCTAACCCCGTCAATAAACTAGTAACGTCGATGTTGAGATTGTCTGCTGAGAAGACAACACCCATCACGACCACGAAAACTTTCAAACTTTTTCTGACCATCGGTACTAGTAAATCATCGAACTTGTTGGGTGTTGCTAATGCTTTCCTCTTCAATAAAGCATCAACAATGTCGACAAGCCGGAAGGTACTCCAAATAGCAGACAAGCACACCAATATTTTAACTGCCACTGATAATATGATTAATGCTGTATCGGGTAAGCCTAACATGCCCAATAAAGACCACCAGATAAGAGCCATTGCCATTAAACCTAGGGGTCTTAGCACCTGGTTATCCATTTCCTTAAATACTGGATTACTTTTCTGCCACCGACTCACATTTTTGGCTAGAAACCATGCAACCAGCCTGTCAGTTACAGAACCAATTAGGATAACAATAAAAATACCTAGCCATTGCCAATACTTCAACAAAAAACTACCTTTTAATGCTTCGGGTAGTTGAGAGCTTATTTTGATGTGGACCGGGAGTTTTACTTGCGTATTTATCTTTTCATTTTCCCCAGAGACTTTGAATAGTCCTTCAAGAATATCAGGCACAGCGCTCAAGCTGTCTTTACTAAACAACCAACGACCATCGATTTGCTTAGCAATCTTTACAGTACCTTGAGGATAGGTTCCAAAAATATATTCCTCGGTTCTTGGGAACTCCGGAATATCAGTCAGCTTTATCTGCTTACTTCGCTCTATTACCAAATATAATGAATGTGCTAACTCCTTTCCTTTTTCTTTCTCTATAACACTAGCGATATCACTTAAGTCTAACGTCGAAATAGCTTTACCTAATTGTTTTTTGTCACCTCTTGAGACTGCTCGCATTGCTTCACTAAATGTCTGCATTGTTGCGCGAGGGTTTAAGAGTGAAGGCGGAAGCTTCGTAACGGTGAGATCTTCAGCTGTAGGACTATTTTGTACATCTTGCGCTATGCTCAATGGCAAAAAAAACCATAAAGCTATGCTCAACAAACACTGATTTATCAACATTTTCATACTAAATTAAACTCCCTCTCTGATTCAGGACCATAACTCGATACAACTTTCACCGCAGTTTGCCAGTCATTACTTGCTAATAAAGTGTCACGTCCCTCAGCATGTCGGCCATGTAAGCGAATTAACCTCAAATGCCTAAGTGGATTATCATCTATTTTTAGGCCGTCTATTACTTGCACCACACTTTCAGGCTTATTACAGACTAGTACCATATCGCAGCCTGCATCTAAAGCTGCTTCAGCACGTGCTAGGCTATCTCCCATTACAGCTGCACCTTCCATACTTAAATCATCACTTAAAATCGCACCTTGGAAACCAAACCGTCCTCTTAATATCTCTTTAATCCAGAAAGGAGAAAAACCAGCTGGTAAAGCATCACTTTTATCATACACAATATGAGCAGGCATGATACCTGCTAACTCGCTATTACATAGCTGTTTAAAGGGAAGCATATCTGCTTCTAACATATCTTCAAAAGCGCGACTATCTATAGGTAAGCCATTGTGTGAATCCACTTCAACAGCACCATGGCCAGGAAAATGTTTACCCACAGCAGGCATCCATGCTCTCTTCATCCCTTGAATATAAGCCCTTGCCATTATTACGACAGCTTGAGGATCCTGATGAAAAGATCGGTCGCCTATAACCTGACTAACGCCATAATCTATATCTAAAACAGGTGCAAAACTGAAATCAACACCAACCGAACGCAATTCCGCGGCCATTAGCCAACCAGTCATTTCCGCACGCAATAAGACTTCCTCAGTTTTATGCCCGTATTGTTTACCTAAAACCCCAACAGGTGGTAACCGAGTAAAGCCCTTTCGAAAACGTTGTACACGACCGCCCTCATGATCTACTGAAATTAATAAGTGAGGATCACGTAAGTTCCGGATATTGGCAGTTAAGGCCGATATTTGTTCGGGGGATTCATAATTACGACTAAATAATATTACTCCACCAACTAAGGGGTGCTGCAAAATATCAGCTTCTTCTTCACTTAGTGTCAAACCAACTAAATCGACCATCAATGGGCCTAACGTCATACACCTTCACCTTATTCGTGAATCGTGACCTGTGTACCTACTTTTACTAAATCAAAAAGTACCAACAAATCTCGATTATGCATTCGAATACACCCATGTGATAACGGTTTTCCTATGGGTAAACTATCAGGGCAACCATGGATATAAATATAACGTTGCATTGTATCAACATTCGCCAATCGGTTACGGCCAACTTCTAGTCCACTAAGCCATAAAATACGTGTCAAGATCCAATCTCGTTCAGGAAACTGTGCTGATAAAGCTTCTGAGTATATTTGTCCTGTTGGTCTACGGCCAACAAATATTGTATTGCTAGGCATGTCTTCACCAATGCAAGCTCTAATTTGATGTCTGCCTCTTGGCGTACATTCACTATTTACTAGTTCACCTGGGCCATTTTTAGCAGTCGAAACTGAGGCTTCAAAAAGGCAGGTTTTTTCTTCGTTATCTAATAAAGCACGACAAATTTGAAGCGAAAGAGAAATTTCAATGCTTAACATCATTTCATTCGCTTATTATTATGACAATTTTCCATGACAACTAGTATATACATAACCATATAAAAGCTTAGCTGTTCATTCCAAAATCCTGAGCTGAAAATATTTTTCACTTTATATTCTATAAAAGCATGCAACTCAACCTAATTTAATGAATACAAAATTAATAATCCAAATTCCTATCGTGATGATCATCCTTTAATTGTGATTCTTCATCTGACTGTGTCAAGGCTACAACTAGGAGCAAACCAAAACCCACCACAAGATAATAAGCTAAGACTAAACCAGTAAAATCAAAAATAAATGGCCACAATATGAATATAATTCCAGCAGAAAAGTCGATAGCTAAATGAACCTTTAATGGAATAAGCATACCAATACTAAACTCATAGTCAGTCATTAAACTATATAGAATCAACACGCACCCAAAGATGACTGATAGCCAATAAGCAAAAGGTGAAATTTCCTCAAACTTTAGTATGATGGGAGCTAAAATAAAAAGAATGGCCGAAACATAATCTAAAACCCCATGTACACTCGGCGATATAATTCGAAGATTCATTCAACTACGCTCCATTATAGTTATTCCACTAAGGATAAATGTAAACTATCCTGCTCTCAAAAACATCAAGTCCTTGATACTAGCAGGATTATCTCTATTACGCACCTATATGACTTGTAAAAAACTCGCGAAATCGTTTATCAATCCAATATTTCGGGTTAAATGGATTGTTCCCGTATACAAAGCCAACATGACCTCCACTCTTTGCTAGCTCCAATGTCACATCTGATGATAAATCATCTTGACATGGAATTGCTGCTGGAGTCATAAATGGGTCATTTTCACTATGTAATACTAATGTCGGTATTTTGATTGATTTTAGAAACTGCCGAGCACTTGCTTTCTCATAATAATCATCCGCACTTTTAAAACCATGCATTTTAGCTGCTACATTATCAATCTGATGAAATGTGTTGGCTTTATTAAACTCATCCAAATCCATAGGAAACTGCATGGTTTTATGCTTATCCAGTACTTTTTTTCTAACCAAACGAATTAAATGTTGCTGATAAATACGCGAAAAACCAGTTGATAAATGTTTCGCTGTATTAGCTAAATCAAACGGTACTGATACTGCCATGGCTGCTGATAGCGGACAGTCAGCTCCCTGTTCTCCTATGTACTTTAATAATGCATTTCCTCCCATAGAAACTCCAAGAGCACCTATTTCTCTATCAGGGAACCTAGCACGTAAAAAGCGAATAAAGTAATCAATATCGGGACTATCACCCGAATGATACCACCGCGGCAGACGGTTACCTTTCTTACCACAAGTTCGAAAGTGCATTAATACACCCTGCCACCCAAGATCATGCACGATACTTAATACACCTCGCACATAGGCTGAATCTACTGAACCTTCCAGACCGTGAAATAAAGCAATAATTGGCCCTGATGCTGTTGGCTCTGTCCAAGCTAACTCAACGAAGTCACCATCTGGCAATTCTAGATCTTCTTCAGTTAGCGATAAAAGTGAGGGCTTTCTAAACAAGGTAGGAAAAAGAGTTTGGCTATGTCGCTCAGGTAACCAGTATGCGGTTTTGAATTTACTATCAATAATCTTTCCTTTGGACATTTTTTTATTCTTCAAAATTAACAATGGGCACAATATGACATGATTTATGTCTAATAGACAAACCACGAAATTTTTGAATTAAAACCAACCACTTGGATCAGTTATATTTAGAATATAAAGACAGCTTTGCTCTTGCTCAAATTAGCTAATGTTGCTAGCTTAGGGACTGTTTTTTTTACGAAGCGGCTCCAATGTAACTATTTTATATAATTTATTTTGATATTGGTCTTGTAAATAAAAATAAATAATTTAAATACATTGAAGCTAACTTAACGCAAAAATACAAACATTAAGGCAGACTAACACCAATATTATTAATTGAAATAACCATACAAATCTATGTGAAACACAGCCACTTTTACAGTCTAATAAAAGATAATGACAATGAAAAAAATAACTCTCTTAGCCAGCGCTCTTCTATTAGCGCTAAGCCACTCAAGCAAAGCTAATAACATTAGTATTTTAGCTACTGCTATCATTCATCAAAGTCATGGCGAATATCTAGTTAACGTTAAACTGGAACATCGTGATACTGGATGGCAGCACTACGCCGATGAATGGCGGATTGTTGATAGTCAAGGGAATATACTAGGAAGTAGAGTATTGCAACATCCCCACGTGAATGAGCAACCTTTTACACGAGCTTTAAGTAACGTCAAGCTGAGCAATGAACTCGACACAGTTTACATCGAAGCCCATGACAAAGTGCATGGCTGGACAAAAAACCGATTAAGGATTGATCTCAGCAAAATGAAAAATGGCAGGCTCACATCTCGCTCTAAATAAGCTAAACGCGACATAGGTTTACATTTTAGATACTCAAATACAATATATTCAATGACTTGAAAAAAAGCCCGTAGAAGATGCTTCTCTTCTTCCACGGGCTCTTCTCTAGTGTCGAGCAGTCAGACAGAAACTGCTAGTAATTCCTTGATTTGACCATCAATAAAACCAAAGTCTTGGGGGAAAACACCAAACATAGCAAAATGGCCCCACGTAGAAGGAATTGGCTTATGTTCACAATTTGGAATCATAGCTGAATCCTCACGACACTCTATATCTGTGAACATCATATCTTGTTCAAAGGGCATGTTATGAACTACTGCTTTAATACTGCCTAAAGCTGCAGCTATATCTCCACCATTATGTTTTGACACATCTGCATGTTGCCATTTATCTAACATAGTCACTAGCGCATTAGGGTCCATCGGCCTAAACCAGGCTTTCCAAAAATCAACCAAAAACTGTTCAACTGATTCAAAGCCTGCATCACGCCAGTGTTCTTTGGCATAAAATTCTCGGCTGACACCAATTCCCGAAAATAGGACAGCTAAATGGCATAGACCTTTGTCGAGCTCTTCACTGTTACTGTAATTACCATCATTAAAGTTAATAGCGGTCCGCAAAGCACCAATTAAACCTTCCACCATGACAGTATTATGATCTGATGTTTTAGCGGTACCACCGATGGGTGCCGCGCGCTTGATCATATCTGGATATCTAACTGCCCACTCGTAAGTTTGTTGGGCCCCCATTGACCAACCTAGTACTAAAGCCACTTCCGAAATACCAAACTGTTCTGATAGTAATGCATGTTGTGCCCTAACATCATCACCAATCGAAATTTGTGGGAAGTCACACATCGATATAGACCCATCGTCAGTATTGTGTGGTGAAGTTGAAACGCCGTTACCAATTTGATTAGGAAATATAATAAAGTATTTAGATGGGTCAAGCGCCTTGCCCTCACCTACATATGCCTCAAGGCTTTTACTTGTTCCGGAGAACATGTGAGGAAAGAGTATTACATTGTCTTTTTCTTCATTCAATGTCCCGTGAGTAGAATAAGCAATCCGACAGTTAGCAATTTTACCGCCATACTCTAACTCGAAATTTTTTATATCAAAAAACTCGTAAGGGCCCTGATTTTCTTGTGAGTAATGTTTGTTGTTGATCATCTCTGCCATCCGTATAAAGAAAACTAAAAATTAAGTATTAATCTAATGTGTGAATCATAAGGCGTTGTATTAAGCCTAGGTATTCAGCTAAGATCTACTCTCTTCTACCCTCAGCAATGGTAGCCAACCTAATGTTAGACCGAAGTAGGATTTTCTGTCAATGCCAAGATAGTATTAAGAGTAATGTAGAAATTAGAAATAATAAAATTTTGATGTTAAATGCTAACTTTCCTCATCTGTATATTCGAGACCACCGATATTATCTAACATTGGCATTGAATTGGATGATACCCCTTGTAACTCACCACATACAGAGAGCATTTGTTCTGAAATACGGCCTATCTGCATCTCCCGCTTTTTCCATAACCGCTGCATAGCTGCCTTTTCTTTTTCTAAATCTACCCGCATTAATTCATAGTTTTCTACGACAGCGCGGATCCGTTGAGCAAATTGATTACTCGTCACATAATCAAATAGGGCTTCCATTTGCTCATTTTTACCTAGGCTAACTGACTTCTGACGTTGTGATTCAATCAACACGGTGCGTAATGCAGCTGATAAGCCTGATACAACATCTGGGCGTACAAGCCATACTCCTTCATGTTGTAATATTACTTCATCAACATTAGCCGGAAATACAGTACTCACAAGTACTGCAATATCCCCCGACTCACGTTGCATATCTTCCTTCAGTTTAGGAATCCATTTATTGGACCAGTTTTCTGCTCGCTTCGTCTCCCAAACAATCGTTCCACAAATTGCACCTGACCGAAGTTTTACATGTTGTATAACATCAGCGCCACGAATTCCTTTTTTAACCGGTTGAATATCATCAAAAGGGTAACTCAGGCCTAATAATGACTCCAGCTCCAGCTCTAAGACTTCGCCTTGTAATTGTTGAGACCCCTGCTCTAATTTACGCGTCAGTTCTTCGTTAGCTTTTTGAGCATCGCTAATCTTCTTTTTTAACTCGGCCTCTTTGAAAGAGAACTCTTCACTTGATTTTTTCTTTATCTGGCTTCGCTCAATATCTAATTTACGCTCGATATCCAAACTCAAGTCGGCCTTTTGCTGTTCAACCAGTTTTTTTTCCTTACGCAAGTGTAATTCTTCATCACGAAATTTGGTCAGACGTTTATCTTTAGCTGCCATTTCATCTTGTAATAATTTTAATTCAAAAGTTGTTTCTTCGCGTATTTGTTCAGCGGCTTTTTTACTAGCAACTTCAAACTGTTTCTTAAAAGCTTTTTCTGCTTGTTTTGTTTCTTCTAATTCTGCCCTTAAAGTAGCTAATTCCGATTCGTGTACTTTAGCTATTTTCCGCTTTTGTTCTTGACTAACACGTCCTTCTAAAGCAATTTTTTCTTTACTAAGCATCTCATCATATTCTTGTTCATATTGTTCAATTAAATGATGTGAGAGTCCATCTCGTAAAGGAAATTGTTCTTCACAATGAGGACAGGAAATTGTATCTTCACCATTGAGTATGATCTTTTGGCTCACTTTCGTCTCCAATACTTTTAATTAAAGTCTCTAATCATCATTATCATTAAACAAACTTTACTATTCAACCAAAAAAATATCTACCTATACAAAAGCGCATCATGAACAAGATTAACCGATTATCTTTTCACACAGAATATACACAATATCTAATGAAGAACAGATTCTCATACATATTTGTGACAGATCGCATCTGAAAAAAAGTACATCGAAACTGACACGGAAAGAAATTAATGAAGGTGAATATTCTTAGTGGAAACATAGAAGAATAGTGAATGACCTGAATGAAATGTATCTGTTGATATCTTAATGCTTTTAATTGGTCGGAACAGTAGGATTCGAACCTACGACCCCTTCACCCCCAGCGAAGTGCGCTACCAGACTGCGCCATGCCCCGATTGTTAATATTTAACTTTCATATCCGTGTAATTGATGACCCAAAACATACCAAATAGGGGGGTATTCCGAGGCTAAGTTATAGCTAAATAGTCGAACTTATGTCAGTAAGAGCCGTAGTTCTTTTAGCTCTGTTAAAATTTCTTGAATAATATGTTTCCTAACAACTCCTGATGCCTCGGGCTTAGATACATTATCTAAACGTTGACGAGCACCACCAATTGTAAATCCTTGCTCATATAACAAACTACGAATATCACGAATTAACAAAACATCATGTCGTTGATAATACCGCCTATTTCCACGTCGTTTAACTGGTTTAAGTTGTGAAAACTCTTGCTCCCAGTACCTTAGAACGTGTGGTTTAACTCCACATAGCTCACTTACTTCGCCAATTGTAAAGTATCGCTTCGCCGGAATGGGTGGAAGCTCATTATTGTTACTTGCTTCTAGCATACCCATCTACTCTAGCTTTGAGTTTTTGACCCGGTCTGAAGGTCACGACACGTCGAGCTGTAATAGGGATTTCCTCACCTGTTTTTGGGTTTCTCCCAGGTCGCTCACTTTTATCGCGTAACTCAAAGTTACCAAAACCTGACAGCTTCACATTTTCACCTGCTTCTAGAGCTGCACGTACTTCTTCGAAAAACATTTCGACCAGCTCTTTTGCTTCACGTTTATTAAAACCGAGTTCTTCGTAGAGTTGCTCAGTCATATCTGCTTTTGTTAATGCCATGTATGCCCCTAAATCTTTTTTATTTCCATTTGTTTACGCGCGTATTGTCGCACCAGCTTGTTTTTCTAACTGCATTGTTATCGTTGAAATAAGTGTATTCACCTCATCATCTGTTAACGTACGCTCCGTGTGTTGCATATATAGAGCTACGGCAATACTCTTTTGCCCTTGCTCAACATTTTCTCCACTATATACGTCAAATACTTGAATTTCTTTAAGAATATCAGATTTTATATCATTCAGGCAACGCTTGATTGCCCCGGCAGTTGTTGAATTAGATACCAACAACGCGAGATCACGGCGAATAGCTGGGAATTTTGATAAAGGCATAAATGAAGGCACTACAGCTAATGTTACAGCAGATAATACCAATTCGAAGACGTATGCACGTACATTCAAATCCAAGGCTTTATATAGTTTTGGATGTATAGCGCCCATCCAACCAATAGCTTTATCATCAGCATAAATTCGTGCCGATTGGCCGGTATGCAGAGCAGGATGCGACTCGTCAATGAAGTGAATATTATTATGAGCACCTAAAGAGAGTAGAGCTTCAACATCCGCTTTTACATCAAAAAAGTCGACTGCTTTTTGTCTCTCGGCCCATTGCTCAGCATAACGCGAGCCACAAACTACACCACCAATATGACGATGCTGTTCTACATTGTCGTTGGTACCACTGAAGATTCGGCCAACTTCGAACAGTCGAACACGGTCATGTTGTCGATTTAAGTTATAGGTCAAGGCTTGAACTAATCCTGGCCATAATGAAGTTCTCATCACTGACAAATCAGCAGAAATTGGATTCGCCAAGGCAATAGCTTCTTCACCTTCAACAGCTAAGTGTTTTTGAAATTCCGGGTCAACAAAGCTATACGTAATTGCTTCTTGATAACCACGGTCGACCAGTAATGACTGTAAACGGCTGGTTGCTAGCTTATGTTCTGAAATATCTGCTGTTAAAACAGTGCCCTTAGGTCGTGTTTCCGGTAATTTATCATAACCATATAATCGTCCAAGTTCTTCTATTAAATCGACTTCAATTGCTAAATCAAAACGGAAACTCGGAACACCCACTAACCAGCCATCGTCCTGTTTTTTTACTGATAAACCTAAGCGAGTTAACTGCTCCTCAACTTGCACTTCATCAATTACAATTCCGAGGACCCGCTCAATCCTTGCTTCTCGTAAATGAATAGTAGATTGCTCTGGTATATGTTTTTCAGAAACAACTTCTGTCACTGGTCCTGCGTTACCTCCGACAATCGACAATAACAATGAAGTTGCTCTCTCCATTCCTCGACTTGCTAATTTAGGATCAACACCACGTTCAAAACGATGAGATGAATCAGTATGAAGACCGTGCTCACGTGCTCGACCTGCTATCGCAGTTGGTGTGAAGAATGCTGACTCCAAAAACAAGTGTTCCGTATTATCAGTAACACTTGAGGCTTGCCCACCCATAATACCAGCTAATGCTAATATTGAAGAAGCATCAGTGATAGTTAATGTTTCACTTTTAACAGAGAGCTGCTGCCCATCTAACAATGTAACCTGCTCTCCTTTTGATGCCCTTTTGACCATAATGTTGCCATCTATTTTTCCTGAATCATAGGCATGCATTGGTTGCCCTAATTCCAACATTACATAATTAGTCACATCTACAACAGGACTAATACTACGCAAACCACTCCGTCGTAACTTCTCTTGCATCCATACGGGCGTATAAGCTTTGGTATTTACATTTTCAATCACGCGCCCGAGATAACGCGGACAAGCAGCCGGGCTGTTTACAATTATTGCTAATTGTTTCTGACTAGTAACCTCAACCTCAACTTCAGGCCACTCAGTTAAATCACAGCCTGTTAAAACACCAACCTCTCGTGCAATACCTGCAATACCTAGGCAATCGCTACGATTAGGGGTTAGGTCGACATCAATCGATAAGTCATCTAATTCTAAGTAGACTCTAATATCTCTGCCAACTGGGGCATCACTGGCTAGTTCCATAAGGCCATCTATATTATCAACCATGCCCAGCTCTTTCGCTGAACACAACATACCAAATGAGGATTCGCCTCTAAGCTTTGCTTTTTTTATTTTGAAGTTCCCTGGCAACACAGCACCCACAACAGCGACAGGAATTTTTAAATGTTGACGTACATTTGAGGCACCGCAAACAATAGATAATAACTCGTCACCATCTATATTAACTTTACAAACGCGAAGTTTATCAGCATCTGGATGTGGCTCAACAGACATTACTTGGCCAACAACTACTCCACTAAATTCACCAGCCACAGGTTCGACCCCATCAACTTCCAACCCAGCTAAAGTTAGTTTCGCTAATAGCTCATCACTTGTTAACGAGGGGTTAACCCATTCTCGTAGCCATTTTTCACTAAATTTCATTATGTAGTCCCAAACTTAATTGAATTGACGTAGAAAGCGCAGATCATTTTCAAAGAAAAGACGCAAATCATTGACGCCATATCGCAGCATCGCCAACCGTTCAACTCCCATGCCAAAAGCAAGCCCAAGATATTTTTCACTATCAATGTCAACATGTTCAAAAACTTTTGGATGAACCATGCCGCAACCTAGCACTTCTAACCAACCGGTATGACTACATACACGACAGCCATCACCATTACACATAACACATTCAATATCTACTTCAGCAGACGGTTCGGTGAAGGGGAAATAAGAAGGTCGAAAACGGATATTTAGATCTTTTTCGAAAAAAGCTTTTAGAAAGTCGGCTAAAATCCCTTTCAAATCTGTAAAACTAACATTTTCATCTACCATCAAACCTTCCACTTGATGGAACATAGGAGTATGCGTTAAATCAGAATCACAGCGATAAACTCGACCGGGGGCAATGACACGAAGGGGAGGAGACTTTTCTTCCATGACTCTTACCTGAACTGGTGATGTGTGAGTTCTCAACAAAGTCTCAGCATTGAAATAAAATGTGTCATGCATGGCACGGGCAGGATGATGTTCAGGAATATTTAATGCCGTAAAATTATGCGTACTATCTTCAACCTCTGGACCTTCTGCTACCGCAAACCCAATCTGTTGAAAGTATTGTTCAATCCTCTGTAGAGTACGTGTAACCGGATGTAAGCCGCCAGTTTGTTCTCCACGACCTGGAAGTGTCACATCTACTTTTTCTGCTTCTAAGGCCCGATTTAGCGCCGTTTCTGCTAATACTTTGGCATGTTCATTAATTAACCCCGCGACTTCTTGCTTCGCTAGGTTTACTGACTTACCAATTACAGGTCTTTGTTCAACACTGACCTCACCTAATTGCTTCAAATAAGCAGTGATTTTGCCTTTTTTACCCAGATATTCAATACGAACAGATTCTATCTGTGCATTTATTTCAGAAGCCTCAATTGCAGCTTTTGCCTCAGCAACAATCTCTTTTAACACTTCTAATTTACTATCGAGTTCGGCCATACTTACACCTAATATACCCATATTTTTCAGAAATAAAAAAGGGGCCGTTATAACGGCCCCTTTTTAGCAAAAATCATCTATTACTCTCTATACAAGTAATAATGTTTTAGTCCGCTAATGCAGCCTTTGCTTTTTCAGCAACAGCTGTGAAAGCTGCAATATCGTTCATAGCCAGATCAGCTAATACTTTACGATCTATTTCAATGGCAGCTTTTTTTAAGCCATCAATTAATCGACTATAAGATAAGCCACAGTCACGTGCACCAGCATTGATCCGTGCAATCCATAAAGATCGGAATACACGTTTTTTCTGACGACGATCACGGTAAGCATATTGACCTGCTTTTGTGACGGCTTGAACCGCTACGCGGTAGACGTTTTTACGACGACCACTATAACCTTTGGCTTGTTTAATAACTTTTTTATGGCGCGCATGTGCTGTTACGCCGCGTTTTACTCTAGGCATGTGATAACTCCTTGATTAAATATTAGGCAACATTTTACGGACAGACATATGATCAGCTTTACAAACCATCAATGTTGAACGCAATTGGCGTTTCCGCTTAGTGCTTTTTTTAGTAAGGATATGGCTAGTAAACGCTTGTGAGCGCTTAAATTTACCACTGCCAGTTAGTTTGAAGCGCTTTGCAGCACCTCTGTGTGTTTTTAGCTTTGACATTTCGAACTCCGCATTCGTTGTTTTCAATTAAATTTACTTTCTAGTCGGTCCTAAAACCATAATCATTTGACGTCCTTCTTTCTTAGGATGCTGCTCAATGACTGACAATTCCTTTAAATCATCTGCTACTCGTACAAGTAGCTTTAACCCTAGGTCTTGATGCGCCATTTCACGTCCACGAAAGCGAAGACTGACTTTAGTTTTATTACCCTCTTCAAGGAAACGTGTCAGGTTGCGTAGTTTTACCCGATAATCCCCTTCTTCTGTACCTGGTCTAAATTTTACTTCTTTAACTTGTATCTGTTTTTGCTTTTTCTTAGCAATTTGTTTTTGCTTATTAGCTTCAAACACATACTTGCCGTAATCCATAATACGGCAAACTGGTGGTGATGCCTGTGCAGATATCTCCACCAAATCCAAATCTGCTGCTTCTGCAAGCTCCATAGCCTTATCTAACGCAACAATACCTAATTGTTCACCATCAGCCCCAGTTAAACGTAATTCTTTGGCTGAAATTTCACCATTTAGCCTTTTTTCATCAGTAGCGATCTTTTTAATCCTCTATATTTATTCGACCGCGACGAGCAATGTCTTCATTAAGGGTATCCATGAATTCATCAGGTGTCATTACACCTAAGTCTTCACCCTTACGAGTACGTACTGCCACAGCGTTATTCTGCGCTTCACGATCCCCAACTACAATTAAGTAAGGAACCCGACGCAATGTGTGCTCGCGTATTTTATAGCCTATCTTCTCATTTCTCAAGTCTATATCAACTCTAAAGCCTTTATTTTTCAATTCTTTTGTTATTTTCTTAACATATTCCGCTTGATGTTCACTGATCCCCATCACTACGACTTGGCATGGAGACAACCAAGTTGGGAACGAACCAGCATATTCTTCAATCAAAATTCCAATGAAACGCTCAAGCGATCCTAATATTGCTCGATGCAACATTACGGGGACTTGCTTACTGCCATCATCAGCAATATATTTGGCATCTAAGCGTTCTGGCATTGAAAAATCGACCTGAATCGTTCCGCATTGCCAAACTCGTCCTAGACAATCTTTTAAAGAAAACTCGATTTTAGGCCCATAAAAAGCTCCTTCTCCTGGCTGCAGATCCCAGTTTAAACCCTT
Source organism: uncultured Gammaproteobacteria bacterium (assembly GCA_913042265.1). Lineage (GTDB taxonomy): Bacteria > Pseudomonadota > Gammaproteobacteria > Nitrosococcales > Methylophagaceae. The sequence continues at coordinate 5,042 of CAJWKF010000015.1, read as the reverse complement.
GTTATTTAATGATTTTTCAAGCGCATCTTCCGCTTTGTCCCATACCGCATCACTGCCTACACGATTTTCAGGCCGCGTTGAGAGTTTCACTATAATGTCATTAAAGCCGAAGTCAGCATAAACGTCTTGCAGCAAATCCATAAAAGTTGATACTTCATCTTGAATTTGCTCTTCTGTACAGAAGATATGAGCATCATCTTGTGTAAAGCTACGTAAGCGCATTAAACCGTGTAATGTTCCAGAGGGCTCATTACGATGACACGAACCAAACTCTGCCATCCTTAAAGGTAAGTCCCGGTAACTTTTTAAACCTTGATTAAAAATTTGTACATGACATGGGCAATTCATCGGTTTCACCGCATAATCGCGATTTTCCGAATGGGTACTAAAAATCATATCACCAAATTTATCCCAGTGGCCTGACTTTTCCCACAAAGAACGATCAACTACTTGAGGTGTGCGAACTTCTTGATAATCATTCTTTTGCAAAACATCACGTATATAACTTTCTACTTCACGGAATATTCGCCAGCCATTATCATGCCAAAAAACCATGCCAGCTGCTTCTTCTTGGTGATGAAACAAATCTAATGCTTTACCGATCTTGCGATGATCTCGTTTTTCTGCTTCTTCTAAACGGTGTAAATATTGTTTTAATGCTTTCTTATCCGCCCAGGCTGTACCGTAGATACGTTGTAACATTTCATTATTGGCATCACCACGCCAATAAGCCCCTGCTAATTTCATTAATTTAAAAGACTTACAAAACCGCATATTGGGAACATGTGGCCCGCGACACATATCGATATATTCTTCATGGTGATAAAGGCCAACATCTGCAACCTCATCCGACATCTCATCGATCAATCGCATTTTATATTCTTCGCCGCGAGACTCAAATATGGCTCTTGCCTCAGCTTTGGGCATCATCTTTTTAACAACGTCATATCCCGATTTAACGAGTTCTTCCATTCGTTTTTGAATCAGCTCTAGATCTTCTTGAGTAAAGCGATGTTCACTCTGAACATCATAATAAAAGCCATTCTCGATAACAGGCCCGATCACCATCTTAGTTTCAGGAAATAACTGCTTGATAGCATGACCCAATAAATGTGCCGTAGAGTGACGAATAATCTCTAGACCTTGCTCATCTCTCGCCGTCAAAATCGACAAAGACACATCTTTATCGATAAGTTCACAGCTATCCACTAGCTCTCCAGCAACCTTGCCAGCAATAGTAGCATTGGCTAGACCATCACCAATTGATTTAGCGACATCATAGACGGAAATAGGGTGTTCAAACTGGCGTTGACTGCCATCAGGAAGTGTTACAGAAATCATATGAAACTCTCTCTGGTTGCGACCCATACAAAGGGCCATAAAAACCAAAAAAGCACCATTACTCGAATAATAGATGCTTTCAGTATAATTGGTAGGCACGGTTGGGTTCGAACCAACGACCCCTTGCATGTCATGCAAGTGCTCTAACCAACTGAGCTACGCGCCTGTCGTTAAGCGAAAGAATTATACCGGTATCTATCAATTAGGCAAGCTATAATCAGGCTTCATAGTTTACTTTATTTTCCTATCTATATGATTACCCATTTAATTGTTTAGCAAAAAAAACTATGCTGATTCAGGGCCCAATGCTACAGATCGAACATGTTCGATCTCATTACGCATAGCAGCGGCTTCCTCAAACTCTAAATTCTGAGCATGCCGGTACATCGCCTGCTCCATTTGTTGCAACCGTTTTGCCAATTGTTTCGGTGTGAGAGCAGCATATTTTGCTTGCTCTCCTGCTAATTTTGTAATGTATTGACGCTGTTCTCGTTCTTCAGTTTGCTTATCGTCAATACTATTTCTGATTGCTTTTACGATCCCCGTTGGGGTAATACCATGTAATTTATTATGTTCACGCTGTTTGGTCCGACGACGATCGGTTTCATCAATCGCACGTTGCATTGAACCAGTAATTCGATCAGCATAAAGAATAGCTCGCCCATTTAGATTACGTGCAGCACGACCTATAGTCTGTATCAAAGAACGTTCAGACCGAAGGAACCCTTCTTTATCTGCATCAAGTATTGCAACTAAAGAAACCTCAGGAATATCAAGGCCTTCTCTTAATAAGTTAATGCCAACAAGTACATCAAAAACTCCCAACCTTAGGTCTCGCAATATTTCAACACGCTCGACAGTATCGATATCTGAATGTAAGTAACGAACTTTCACTCCATGCTCGCTCAAGTATTCAGTCAGATCTTCTGACATACGCTTTGTCAATGTTGTGACTAATACACGTTCACCAATTTTTGCTCGCTTGTTTGCCTCTGATAATAAGTCATCAACTTGAGTTCCTACCGGTCGAATTTCAATTTCTGGATCAAGAAGACCTGTCGGTCGCACCACTTGTTCTACAATTGAACTAGCATGTTCCTGTTCGTAGGCAGCTGGCGTTGCAGAAACAAAAATAGTTTGTGGTGCAAGTCGCTCCCATTCTTCGAACATTAAGGGTCTGTTATCTAATGCAGAAGGTAATCTAAAACCGTAATTAACCAAGGTTTCTTTACGTGAACGATCCCCTTTATACATTGCTCCAATTTGTGGCACCATTACATGACTTTCATCCAAAACCAATAAAGCATCATCAGGCAGGTAATCAAACAAAGTCGGGGGGCACTCTCCAGGCTGACGACCTGATAAATAACGGGAATAGTTTTCAATCCCATTGCAGTAACCTAACTCCATAATCATTTCAATATCAAAACGAGTACGCTGCTCCAAGCGCTGAGCTTCAACTAGCTTATTTTGCTCAATGAGATCAGCTAAACGTAAGCGTAACTCTTCTTTGATTCCGTCAACGGCAGAGAGCAGTTGAGCCCTCGGTGTCACATAGTGTGTTTTAGGATATATCGTTGTTCTGCTTACTTTATGAAGAATTTCGCCTGTGAGGGGATCAAAAAAACTGATTTGCTCCACTTCATCATCAAATAATTCGACCCGGACAGCATCACGTTCAGACTCTGCCGGAAAAATATCAATCACTTCACCGCGTACTCGATAGGTGCCCCGGTGTAACTCAATATCATTGCGAGAATATTGCAACTCTGTGAGCCTTCCTAGTACATCACGTTGATTGATCGTATCGCCCACACTTATATGCAACACCATTTCCAAGTATGCATCTTTATCACCTAAACCATAGATGCACGAAACGCTAGATACAATAATAGAGTCTCGCCGTTCTAGCATTGCTTTGGTCGCCGATAAACGCATTTGTTCTATTTGCTCATTGACTGATGCATCCTTATCTATAAACGTATCAGACGACGGTACATAAGCTTCAGGCTGGTAATAATCATAGTAAGAGACAAAATATTCAACTGAGTTGTTTGGGAAGAACTCTTTCATCTCACTATAAAGCTGGGCAGCCAGAGTTTTATTAGGCGCCAAGATCATAAGAGGCCGCTGGATTTTCTGCGCAACATTAGCAATGGTAAATGTTTTACCTGAGCCTGTTACACCTAGTAGCGTTTGCCACATTTCCCCATTTTCTAGCCCTTGAATCAAGGCATCAATTGCCGCAGGCTGGTCGCCTGCCGGTGAAAAGTCACTTACTAATTCTAATTGTTTAGCCATACATCTTCTGCATAATTCATCTTTGGCGTATATTACCTGACATCTAGTTAATTTGTGTTTTCTGAAGGAAAGATTTTGGATATTAAGCTCTCACAACGCGTTCAAAGCATTAAACCCTCTCCCACCTTAGCAATTACAGCACGCGCTGCGGCACTTAGGGCAGAAGGTAAAGACGTTATAGGCCTCGGTGCTGGCGAACCTGACTTTGATACCCCAAAACATATAAAACAAGCAGCCATTGCAGCTATTCATAACGGTGAAACCAAATACACTGCGGTCGATGGCACTGTTGCCCTAAAACAAGCCGTTATTGATAAGTTGTCTCGTGATAATCAACTAGATTATCAACTCAATCAGATACTTGTCTCTGTCGGTGGCAAACAAAGCTTTTTCAATCTTAGCCAAGCTTTATTGAATAAAGGCGATGAAGTTATCATCCCTGCACCTTACTGGGTTTCTTATCCTGATATGGTTCTTTTAGCTGAAGGCGTACCTGTAATCATAGAAGCTGGACAAAACCAACGCTTTAAAATTACACCACAGCAGCTCGAAGCTGCCATAACAACAAAGACACGTTTATTTGTAATTAACAGCCCTTCTAACCCATCTGGTATGGCTTACAGCGAATCAGAGCTTGCTGCTCTTGGTAATGTCTTACGAGAACACCCTCACGTACTCATCGCTACCGACGATATGTACGAGCATATCCTGTGGGCTGATATAGGCTTTCATAATATCGTCACTGTGTGTCCAGACCTATATGACCGTACTATCGTTCTAAATGGTGTCTCCAAGGCTTACTCAATGACAGGTTGGCGCATCGGTTATGCCGCAGGCTCAGCGACATTGATTGCTGCTATGAAAAAAATTCAATCACAAAGTACATCAAATGCTGCATCCATTTCCCAAGCAGCGGCTGTCGAAGCACTCAATGGCGATCAGCAATGTGTTCAGGATATGTTGGTTGCGTTTAAAAAACGCCATGATTTAGTAGTGGAAAAGCTTAATAAAATACCAGGCGTAGATTCTTTACATAGTGATGGTACTTTTTATGTTTTCCCAAATATCAGTAGAGCCATTGCGGATATGGATGGTATTAATGATGACCTAGAATTCGCCGAAGCCCTATTGATTAACAAAGGTGTCGCAATTGTACCTGGCACCGCCTTCGGTCTTAAAAATCATATCCGTTTGTCAATTGCTACTAGCGAGGAAAACCTCAAGAATGCACTTCAACGTATAGCTGAATTTATAAACGACTAAAAAAGTAAGACGAAGCTTGACCCCGCTATGCCAAGCCTCTATGATACCCATCTTCCAATTCCTCGATAGCTCAGTTGGTAGAGCAATTGACTGTTAATCAATGGGTCCCAGGTTCGAGTCCTGGTCGAGGAGCCAAG